>NZ_JACAIJ010000035.1:0-6619 GCF_030325485.1 Acinetobacter sp. R933-2 | reverse complement strand
AAAAATGATGAATCGTTTAAGCAGCAATTAGCCGATTTTGAGCAATTTTTAAATACGGAAAATAAGACCGAAGAAAACAGGCAGAAAGATAAAGATCTTTTTAATGGCGTTATGTGGGATAAGACCTAAATTTCGCATAAGGTGTATTATGTTAATTTTAGGAAATCTTAAGTTCAGAATTTAAGATAAGTCTTATCTAACTCTAATTAAGCTCGAACTAATCATATGATTTGTCAAATTTTAATATAAAATTAAAAAATTTATTTTTAACAAGAGCTTATTTAAATGGATCTGCCCTTAAATCTTACATGCAATATCAATAGCCATAATGGATCTATTCAAAGAAACATAATATTAGAGAATCCTTTTACTTGTATTCTAGGTCCTAACGGATCAGGTAAAACACATCTTTTAAGAAGCTTAAGAGACAGCATACGACCCCATATTCAGAAAAAAACTCGTTTTATCTCTGCTGGTCGTATTGGTTTATTAGAGCAATTTAGATCAAACTATGATGGTCATAGACTACATTATGACGGTACCAATACGTACTATCAATTTGAGTATGAGAGCGCTCAATTTGGTAGTAAAGATTACACTACACGTAGACATGACATTGAAACTTTACAAGGTGACTATCACACATTAGCTCAACGTCCAGATATTTTAATAAAAATCCAAGAAAGATTAAGTAAATTATTTAGAAGAAACTTGATTGTTAATTGGGATGATGGTCATCTAAAAATATTTTTTTCTCGTTTAGATGGATCAGAACCATATTCCTCTGCACGTGAAGCATCAGGATTAATGCATTTAGTTGGAATATTGTGCGCTCTCTACGATGACGAGGTAGGAGCATTATTTATTGATGAGCCAGAAGTATCACTTCACCCACAACTTCAATCCTTTTTACTGAGTGAGATTTTAGATATTGTTGGAATTCCAGATGATCACACTAATAAAAAAATTATAGTAATTGCAACACATTCTACAGAGATGCTTTATATCGACAAACCAGAAGATTTATCTTCTTTAATATTCTGTTATGACCTAAATTCAGAGCCTAAGCAAGTTTCTAGTCAAGATGGAACTTTAAGAAATGATAAAATTAAAAACCTTATTTCTAAGTTAGGACAGGAACATAAGTTAACTCTTTTTTCTCATAGGCCACTTCTTGTTGAAGGTCCTTCTGATGTTGTCATGTGTAATACATTAGCCAAGAAACTAGATATATATCTAGAAGCGTCGGGGTCTCAGATTCTTCCTGTAATTGGCAAAGATCAAATTCCTATAGTCGCTAAACTACTCAAACTTTTTGGGAAAGACCCTGTAGTTTTAGCTGATGCTGATGCTATTGCTGATGGAGTTGATGTAATTTCTCCATTTTTAAGTCGAAATGAATCAGCTAATTTAAAAGCATCAATATTGGGAGCAAAAGATGCTCTTAGTTTGGCTCGAGAAATTAATAATGCGTTCGCGGCTCTAGTAAATAGTCAATGGGAGCAAATCGAGGCTTTAGCTAAACAACATCCATATTGGATTAATGGTCAATCTGATATACCTAAAGCCAAAAAAAGATCAGCATTTTCAACACTATTTTCTAATAAAGACGAGATACTACAGGATCATTTACAAGAAAATTATACAGATTGGATAATGATTAAAAATAGATATATGGCCTTATTAGAAATCGTTGAATCTTGTGGTGTATTTTTCTTAAAAAAAGGAGCTATTGAATCTTATTACAATTTATCCGATCCAAATACTTCTGAGAAAAAGATTGATGCAGCAATACAAGAAATCACTCATATTCATTCTCTAACAAAGGAGCAAATCCATCATGCATATGAAGATATTGTAAAATGTCTGAAGTTTGCATCATCTACAAGTGAAATCAATGAAGCTCTTGCACTACAGGATATATTATTAGCAATAGTAGCTCCTTGTATACCTAGAATCCAAGATGCTACTAATCAAGAAGATCTTAACATTTTTGCTTCGTCTTTATTCCCTGATAAAGCCAAGATCTTTAACTTAACTAGAAATGGAAATAATTTAATAGTTGAATTAAAAAGCAAAATTATTAAGTGTGATAAATTCCCATTAACTATTCATAAAGATGAAAATATTATTACCTCCATACGTAGTAAATTATTATAAAATTTTAGCCACTTAATAATTAAGTGGCTTTTTATTTAACATAAAATCTCTTATGCGAAATTAGTACAATTTATTAGAAGTCATTTAAAAATACTACAAAGTAGTATATGATTATTTACTACAAGGTAGTATGAACATAAGCAATGTATACAATATGTGAAACCCCATTATTTACTAAATACTGTCTTGTTTACTGGACTGAAGAAGAATACGAAGAATTTAAAACATTCTTGGCATTAAATCCTGAAGCAGGTGATGTAGAGCCTAATTCAGGCGGTATTCGTAAAATTAGATGGACGAGTGGTGGTCGAGGCAAAAGTGGTGGTGTCAGAGTCATCTACTTTAATCGTTTAACAAATGGAGAGATTTGGTTATTAACCTTGTACAGTAAAAAACAAACTGTGCAGCTTAGTAAGAAAACCCTTCAAACATTGGTGGAGAAATTAAATGACTCGTTTAATGACTGAAAAAGAACTAGAAGCCTTTGAAGCAACAAGAGATATTGAAGCTGAAATTTTACAAGGCATAGATGATATGCTTGCGAATAATGCTGCAAAAAGAACAGTAATTACTGAAACAGATGTAGCCTTAGCACGTAGAAAGGCACAACTGACACAAGAACAGTTTGCTAAGCTCCTTGGTGTTTCCAGACGTACATTAGAATCTTGGGAACAAGGTGTAAGAAGACCTTCTGGTGCAGCAACATCATTAATTCGATTATTTATTGTTGATCCAATGTTTGTAAAAGAAAGTTTGGCTTAATTTACTTAGGCAATAAAAAACCCCAACATCCTGTCGGGGTTTTTCGTATTTGCGTCTTAGGTTTAACTCCTGTCGAACCTTTAACATTCCTTGTTGCTGCGTTTTATTATTCTCTGGAGCATCCTGCTCGCTATGGGTTCATGATAGGAAGTTAGGGTGGATCTGTATATTCGCCAATGCCCTAAAATGTTGTACGTTATGGCTTACAAAGCTTAAAAATTATCCTTAGATTTACCCGCACATTTTGTGGATATTTTAACCACTATAAGTCCTGATTGAATTCAGAAAAAGTTAAAATTGGTTATTTTTCAACCTATTTTATAGGCAAAAAATGACAATTTCGTTTAAAAAAACGCCGACATGTAACGAGGTCGGCTTTTTGCGGATGAATGGCGGTTTTTTAATTAATTAAGTTATTGAAATAAAAAGGATTTAAAAGAACCATTTCGCATAAGGCCCATTATGTTAAATAGAAGGAGTATTTTACGATTCATCTAATGTAATTTAATAAAAAGCCTTAGTATATGGCAACTTAAATTAACTTGATTTACTTGTATGCAGACTTGGGAACTTATAAAAAAATTTTTTCTTAATTATATTTGGATAGGTATCGTTTTATTATTACTATCAATCATATTAGAGCTACTCTATCCAGCAGCAAGTAGACATTTTTTTATCAACTTATCAATTTTGATCTTTAACTATGTGGGAATAGCTATTATTGTATCTGCTATTTTTTCATATGCTTCAGGAACATCTCAGTTTATGGATCAAATAAAATCTCTCTTAGAAACTATTGTTATTAAAAGAAATTTTTTAAATAATATTGATCCAAATTCTAAAAAAGATGTATTAAAAACCTTACTTCAGCCTTCTACGGCTGAATCTAATAATTACCCTAATATAGGCAACTATTACGGTCATTTTATTGAGAAGGCTTTAGATATTCGGAAAAAAAATGTTCGAAGTAATTACATGGTTAATGCTCTTGTATTTTTTGATGAAGAGCATGGAAAAATTGCAATAGATAGTCGGTATAGTTATAGATTGTATCCATCGATAGATGGATATGGTGATGTGACAGTCGGTTTTGAAGAATCATTAGATGGTCCATGTCAGTGCTCTTTATTAAGTATTAGTACGCCTGATGGATATAGGCTTAAAAAAGAAAATCTTGAGTTTATTGAAGATACTAATGAAGGTAAAATTTGCAAAGTCTCAAAAACAAAAATCAATCAAGATCCAAAATTGAAAGATTGTAATCATCTAGATGTAGACTTAAATGTTAAAGAATATGGTGGGGATCATTGGGCATTATTATCGTTTAAAGCTCTGCAACCTACAGATGGTTTTAAGTTCTATTTGAGATGTTCAGAAGATATTATAGTAAAGGATTTTTGTGTATTTGTTGTTGGGGCAAAATACGATGTCATAGAGAGTACAGATAAAAAAGAAATTACCATAAGTTGTAATCAATGGATTAATGAAGGTTCTGGATTATCAATACTTATAGGCGTGCCTCATATGATGGATAATAAATCTGATAAAGAATCAAATAAAATATTACGAGTAGCTTAACAATATTTTGTAAAAATACAGCTTACAGAAAATACGATATAGGTTTAGTTATTCTAAAATTAACATAATACACCTTATGCGAAATAATCTTTTTTATTTCATATAAATCATTGCCTTATCTCTTAATAGAAAGCCCAACTCAGCTGAATTGGGCTTTTTTATTCATTTTTCACGTTCCACGCCTATTCCTTGATCAAAGTTCCACGATTTTCATTAGCTACATTAAATAATTTATCAAGGTTTGAAATCGGTTTTGCTATGCAGAGCTTTAAAAATCCGTTTAGCTGTTTCCTCTCTGACACTTTTCGGATCTCGTAAGATGCCACCAATCCAAAGGGCAAAAGTAGGATAATCAGGAAAATTACTGAGGTCTGATAGCTCAGAAAGTTGAGATAAAATCGTGCTGTACTTGTTGATTTGAGCATCAGATAGATTGCAGAACATATCTATGGTTTTTGTATCTCTTGTGGGTGCTGTGAGTTTTGGCTTAGGTTTTTCTTTTACGGTGAATTTAAAGCCGACAACAGAACGCCCTTTTTTGACATTTTCATAAGTCAAATCAATGTCCGTATTTGTAGTAATTTCATCTAATGATGGCTTCAATACACGATCTTTTAAGTTACAAAGTTTATCGTATGATTTAGGCAAACCAAGCTCATTCTTTATATGCTCTAAGGACATTTCAAACTGCCCCATCGCTTGATATTTTTTGGCTAAGTGATAAAGATCAAAGGAATAATCTTTTTTTAGACTGAGTACAATCTCTTTTTTATATTTAGTGTAAGGGTTTAATTTATCAAACTCTTTCAGCATCAGAAGCACTTCATCTGGAAAACAAATAGATATTGCTCCATTTTCATATATAGCCCGAATAACCCAGTTACAGTATGTTTTTTTCTTACCATCACCATAAGAAAAATAACGCCTTAAAAGACTTTTACTAGCATCTTCCATTTGTGAATATGCCGAATTTGTTTTTATACCGCACTCTTTTGCAAATTCTTCGGATGTTATGGTTATTGCATCTTTTTCAGTTGCATCAATTGTCCGAGCTATAGGGCTAGCAAGAATCAATAAGCGTTTTTCATCAATACTCATGCTTTTAAAGCACTCTTGAATTGTATTTTGCATTACTACCCAAGATACAGGGTATGTTTTTTTAAGCTCCATAACACTACATTCCGCAAATTGTAGTTTTTTATAACATATTGATTTTTTTTGCACACGATTTTTGTAGTTTTTTACATTAAACTACATTAATTATATTGTAGTTTAGTTCATGCCATTTGTAGTTTCTAATCATGCCATTTGTAGTTTTTTAACCCTTAAAATCATGCCATTTGTAGTTTAGTTCATGCCATTTGTAGTTTTTTAAAGTCTGAAAGCATTGCTAGACATGGGCTAGAGGGGGGTCTAAAAGCTTTTAAAAGCTTTTTAAAAGTATAAAAGGGAATTTTGTTCAAATTCGGGCTATAAAAACTGCCCTTGGTACTCGCTAAAGCTCGTACTCTATTGAAGCTCGTTTCTCTCGCTTCGTTGGGGCAGTTTTTTTCTTAATTTATCGAGTATTCAAAAAGCAAAAGCATCAATAATGCATTCGCTTCGCTCATGCTTTTTGAAAAGCAAAAGCTTCATTGTGACGCTCGTAGACACTCGCTAAGCACAATCTACTGTAATTCAGTAAAAACGGTTTTTCAGAGGGGAATTAAGCGAACTTTCAATGTGACGCTCGTAGACACTCGCTAAATGCTCTCATTTGCGTTCTAAGAAATTTTATTTTAATCAACTATAGTTTCCCTATATTTTTAGTTAAAGTCGCTAAAAACCCCGTTTTTTTGCGTTTAAATGGGGGTTACCAAGGCATGTAGTCAGGATTATTATCAAAATCTGGTTTTTTGGGTTCATTTTTCTGCTGGTTTTTTGGGTCTTCACGTCTTGAAAATGCTAAAAGGTCGGGTGCTCGTTTTTCTTGCTCATAACGTTGTTCTTCTTCTTCATGCAACTGCTGTTCTCTAGATTCACGATCTTTTCGGTCATTTTCGAGCTGTAGAGCTGTTTTTCGGTCAAACTCTTGCTGCACTTCCATTTCAACGCTTTTTGTAAAATCTGCATGCAATTT
>NZ_JACAIJ010000034.1:0-8432 GCF_030325485.1 Acinetobacter sp. R933-2 | reverse complement strand
AAAAGAGGCAGATAAAAGAAGAGCATGGAAGTCTGCTCAATCAATAGTTACCTTTGGCATGAGTCCTGAAGAGAAAAAACGCCATGAAAAAAGATCCTGGGAACGCTTTGAACGAATCCAGTCAGGTGAAAGTACGTGGGAAGATGAAGAAGCTGTGCTCCTCATGCAGTGGCGTGCCTTAAATAATCAACCTAAAAACCAGGACTAAAATCATCATCACGATCTAATTTTTTCTCTGGTGTATTCTTCAGTGAACGTATAACCAGATCCTGTCGACCAGTCATGATCTGCTGCTGAAGATCCTCTAAAACCTGATAAATTTCTGTTGTATGCGTTATTGCACTTTCGAACTGATGTTGCAATTTCCCCAAATAGCGTAATTTCTCAATTCGCTCAAAAAACTCTGTATTTAAAAGATCGATACAAGCCTGTAAATCATGCTGAATCAATGTCATCGGTTCAGTCGTTTGGGGATCTTTCAATAAAGTTTGCAACATATTATGCTGTAAAAACAATAACTTCTCTTGCGCATACCAGTGTTGTCGCGTCCGTGGCGTTTCAGCTTGCTTGCTCAGTTCATCAAGTTCTTGTCGATTTTTTAATTCAGCCTCATAAAGGGGACGATATAGCTCATAACGATTTTCGGCACGTAGCCGATTGATCTCTGCCACCATCTCTTCACGCTTGGCCCACAACTCAGGCTCATTCTCACGCGCAAAACGTACCGCCTTATTCATCACCGGTACATCCTGCAACTGAGTACCATGCTTTTTATTATATTCCTGATTAGACAAACAACTAACCAAGCTCGGAACCTCAACCTGAATCCCCTTAATCTCAACGATTTTAGTTGGGGCATAACGCATCAAACTCTCATTGATCAGATCCTCAGCTTTTTGCCGATACAACTGCAGCTGGGCCTTTCCCATGCCTAATACATCAGCCGTAAGCTTCTGCGCACCGCCTTTCTGTGGATCCTTTGGGTTATAACGCCTAAAAAACTGCGCCACTGTCCGCTCAATGCCATCCACATGTCGCTCACTGTACATAAAGTGTAGATGTGGCTGCTCTTGCCCTCCGAGGGACCCCGTATGATTATGAATAGCGCAGGTGAATGGATAGCGGTAACGATCTGCAAACTCGGTAATAAACGCTTCAGCCAACTCAATCCGCTGCGCCTGGTTTAATTCTTTCGGTAGGGCCACCACCATGCTTGAACAGGTGCGCCCATTACTGCGTTCATAAATATCAGCAGCTTCCCAAAATACAGCCGGCTTTCCTTCCGCAAAACTCGGCATATTCCCCGATCTGACAAATTCAATCTGTTCAGAAGCACTTTCTTTATAATTTTTGAAATGCGAAGTCCGACTAATGTAATGAAATCTGTTCTTGGCCGTGGCACCATTTTTCACTTTTCCAGATCGGGTCTTCACGGCTTTTTTGGTTGTGTGTTCCAGATTGCAGTAGAACATATTCCCACCTTCAAATTCACGGGGCCTCGCAGAGCCTGCGGAGCACGAGGAGAAGTGTTTTTAATTTGATATCATTGCGTAGTAATGGTATCAAATTAAAAACACGGAAACGAGCTTAAGAATTAAAAAAAATGTTCCCACATTTTTTTTAATTCTTCCCGTGCCGGCCTATGCTAAACTGAAAACACAAAAACCTCACCCATTTTATGCTGGAGAATGCGATGGCGGCCCGTGGAAGACCTGCGAAAATACTCACTTCAAATGACCTCATGACATTACAGCAGTTCCTTAAAAATCTCCCTTTCCTCAAGAAAAACCAGCAGCAGGCTTTGACCTTGCTTCAACAAGCAAATGGCATCTTCAATGACAAACAGCTCAATCTACTGAAAGCTGCAGACCGTGATAAAAACCAGTTTTTAAAAAGACAGGCCCTCATTGAACAGATCAAGCTAAAGGATAAAAACCAGCAGCCCCTTCTGGCCAACGAAACAGAAATTCTGGCATTACTGACACAGGAAATGGATCAGGATAATTTCTTCCGCCTGGATCGTGCCCTGGAGTCTTACCAGAAAATTGAAAAAGCAGCCTTGGAAAACCGGATCCGGCTGGAGAATGAACACAAGCGCGAAATTTTGCAAAAAAGTCATAAAGAACTGACAGACGCCCAAAAGAAACGTAATGCAGAAAATCAGCTCAAATATGCTTTAGGTGGAGCAGTACTAGCCGCCTGGAACAAACTTAATTTATCAACCGAAAATATAGATCCAGAAAAAGTTAAAAATACCATCGTCAATAACCAAAATTTTTTCAGAATGGTCAGTAACACCACGCTTTATCAATATATTCATCCAAGAACTGAAAACTACTTTCGAAGCAGAGAATTGTTTATCAAAGTTATTGAAGGATTATGTGAATATGATGACCACGGTACAGAACTTTATATCTTTGAAGCAGATAGTCACTTAAAACCGCAATAAAATGCGATTACAGCCACTTTTAAACCAATTTTTGAGTTAGCTACGTCTAAATCAATAAAGTGGCTGTAATCGCAAAACAAGAGCATTTAGCTTATTTTGCAAAAATACAAATCAAGATCCATTTCAAAACTCACAATATACCTAGAAGGTATATACCGAGCGAGTGTCTACGAGCGGCATAACTAAAATTCGCGCTTCGACTCTTTGAAAAACTGTTTTTTAGTATGTGAAATCTAAAAGAGCGTAAATCAAATGCCAAAATTTGATTCTAGAACGAGCGAAAGCGAGTAAAAAAAGCACTATAAGCGAAGCGAATTCCGAATTGTTTGTGCTTTTTTTAAAGTCATAACGAGATTTACTAAAAATTGCCCCAAGAATCGAGCGATAGCGAGATTCAATAGAGTTTGAGCGTAGCGAAAACATAGGGCAATTTTTCATTCTTTCCTTTTTAATATATTTTAAATCTTTTAAATCTTTTAGGCTATCTGAAAGGCTTTAACAGAAAGGCTTTCAGCTCCTAACTATGAGGGATTGACTACTAACTATGAGGGATTGACTACTAACTATGAGGGATTGACTACTTAACTATGAGGGATTGACTACCAAATATGAGAGAATTATATTACTCATAGTTAGTTTATCGAATTAAAAATGATGAGTACATCTAAAAAAGAATTAGTAGTTAAATCAAATCAAGTAATTGAGGCTTCATATCAACTCAGCTCAACAGAACAACGGATTGTCTTAGCAGCTATTAGTAAGATTAGTCGGGCTGAAGATATTACAGATGATGAAATTTATCGCGTAACTATTGATGATTTAAAAAAACTTGGGGTTCATGAAAAAACAGCTTATAGAGATCTAAAAGATGGTGTAAACCGCTTATATGACAGATCAATTAATTTAGCTATTGATGATGAGTCAATCAAAATGAGATGGATTCAATCCATACGCTTTTTAGAAAGTAAAAGCGTTGTAGGAATTCGGTTTTCTAAAGAAATTTTGCCGTTCATTTCTAATCTAAGCCGTGAATTCACTAAGTATTCGCTATCTGATATTGCTGGTATGAGTAGCGCATATGCTATTCGTATTTATGAGCTACTAAGCCAATATCGTTCCATAGGAAAACGAGAGATTTCCATCGAATCTCTAAGAAGTATGTTGGAGTTAGGGAAAAGATATCCATTGTCTGCTGATTTAAAGAGATGGGTTATTGATACTGCTGTAGTTCAAATCAATGAACATAGCCCTTTAAATGTATCTTACGAGCAAATAAAGACAGGTCGAAAAGTCACACACATTCACTTCACGTTTAAAGAAAAATCAAAAAGTATTGAGCATAAATCCGAACAGAATAATTTTTATAAATTGACAGATTCACAAATTAATATGTTCGGTAATCAGCTTTCACGCTTACATGAAGTATCTCACCTAGCACAACAAGGTGAAAGTTATGACGACTTAGCTATTAAAATTAAAGATATGCTGCGAGATCCAATAAAACAAAAACAACTTATTCCTCATCTTAAAAATTTAGGCTTTAAGGCATAAAGGTCGATTGTGTATGTAGCAGTTGACTGTTTGTTAATGTATTTTAGTTCACATAATGGACAACCAAAATTACAAGATGAAATCACTATCTGTTATTGAGCTTTCAAATCTCTATGGAATAACTCGTCAAGCCATTTATAAGCAAGTTAATAAAGGTAATTTAAGTAAAAATAGTGACGGTAAAATTGATCTTTCCGAAGCTATTCGAGTCTTTGGTGAACCTTCTAGAAATGTAAACAGTTCACAGACAACCGAAACACGAAAGTTGTCAGAAGTTCACCTATTAGAACAGCAGGTTTACATGCTTCAAAAACAGCTTGAACAGGCTCATGAGCGTGAGCAGTTCCAACGTGAGGAACTAAAAGCTAAGAATGATCAGTTACACGTTAAAGATGAGCAAATTGAAGCAATACAACGCCTACTAGAAGCTCCAAAAGCTTATACAACTAGTTCTATCGACCCAAAATTAGATATAGCAACAGATACTAGGTCAAAAAGTGAGTCGAACTATGATGTATTGACTACTCAACCAAGAGAAACTCCTGTAGAAGTAGAGATCCAAACTCAGCCGAAAGATGACGGATTGACTACTCCGGAGCAGGTGGAAAATAAGCGGATTCCAGTACCGGAGCACATTGACCAGGAACCGGAGAAAAGGGGCTTTTGGAGCCGTTTTTTTAGACCCTATGATTAACTACGATTGTTTAACTGATATGAACAAAGTCGTGAAACATTGATCAAATAATAAGCGTGGAACGTGAAAAGTCATAAAAAAAGCCCAATCGGGTGTGATTGGGCTTTTCAATACGAAATAAACTATTGAATTAAAACAAATAATTTAGAGCATTTCGTATAACGTGTATTATGTTAATTTTAGAAGATCTAAATAGAATTTTTTTTTTAAATCGATATAATTATTCATGTTAAGAGTGATTTCATTCAAGATTGCTTTAAATAAAATAAAACCCTTTTATAAGGGTTTTATTTTATGTTAGAGTGTTACTTATAAGTTACAAGCACTGGTTATTATGACGAATCAAATATTAAACGTAGACTGTCTCGATGGTTTTAAAAATGTTCCAGATGAATCCGTAGATCTAATCATTGCAGACCCTCCTTATTTCAAAGTCGTAGGAGAAAAATGGGATTACCTCTGGAGAACAGAAGACGATTACATCGAGTGGTCTAAACTATGGTTCAAAGAAGCTAATAGGTGTTTAAGAAAAGGCGGAAGCTTTTATCTATTTGGATATTTTCGTTTACTTTCTTATCTATTACCTCATTTAGAGAATCTAGGTTTAAAATTACGTCAGCAGATTATTCTTAACAAAGGAATTCAAGCAGTTTCAGGAAGAGCAACTAAAAATTATAAGATGTTCCCAAATGTGACTGAAAGTATCCTATTTCTTTACAAGGATCCTAAGCCATTCGTTAGAGAACTATTAAAGCAGCATCAAAAAAAGAAAGGATTAAAATCGAAGGAAATCAATGAACTATTAGGTGTTAAATCTAATGGTGGAGGTATGTGGAGCATTTATACTGGTAAAAATATATGTGAACAATTACCAACTCTTGAGTTATGGAATAAATTAGAAAATATCTTAGATTTTTCATATCCATATGAAAAGCTGTCTATCACTTTTAACGCTCAATTAGGCTTTACAGATGTATGGGATGATATTGATTTTTATAAAGAACGTAGAAGTCGCATTCATCCAACGCAAAAACCTCTCGAACTGATTAATAGATTGGTTTTAGCTAGTAGTAACAAGAATGATTTAGTGTTAGATCCATTTATGGGTAGTGCTACAACAGCTATATCTTGTCTACAGAATGGACGAAACTATTTAGGTTTTGAGATGGATCCTGAATACTATCAAAAATCTCTTTCAAGGATAAAAGCACATACTGATATTAAAAATAATATCTTTGAACTTAATTAACGATTAAGTCCTTGAAAAAAATCATCATAATCCATGTCTAAAGCATGGATTATTTTGTCTAAGCTTTCCAAGCTAATATTTCTATCCCCAGTTTCAACAGCAGCAAGATAACTACGATGTACCTTTGCTAATTTTGCTAATTCCACTTGAGTTAATTTCTTTCTCATTCGCAATACTTGGATACGAGACCCAATTGCTTTAGATAACATCTATATACAACCTAAATATGTTACTCTTAATAGTACAAGATGCTATCTTAAAAATATATACTAAAATTATTCTACTAAGATATTGATATTCTTTTTTTTTTATTTATAGAAATCAATATGCAACCTGATACACGTTTAATTTCTATTCCTAATGGTATTGATTACGTTCCTCAACTACTTTCAGATTTATTTATTGCTCCTAGAAAAAGAGCTGTCGAATGGTCTAGGCTTACTCAACAAACACCAAATATGAAAGTCGGCTATCCCGGTCAACATTTAGTATCGTTAATTACGGGTATGCCAGGGGAGAGAACTGGAGCGAGGGGCAATGATTTGATTGATGGATCTGAAATCAAATCTTGTTCACGGGTTGATCAAGTAGATGAATGTAAGAATAAGAAGTGTAAAAACAAAGTACTAAGAATAGAAACTAGTTGTAGTTTATGTGGAGGAGATCAAATAAGTAGAAAAAATGATTCTAAATGGTTATTTACTATTCGCTCTGAAAATGATTTAAAAGTACTAACTGAAGATGTAAATAGAATAGTTCTAGTATTAGCTGATTATCCTTATTTCTCACAAGGATCATTTGATGATATCCGTTTTGAAATTTTTGAAATATGGAATAACTCTCCTAGATGTTCTAGATTTAAACAAATTATGAGAAATTACTATGAAAATATTTATGGTACTCATAAAGCAAATGATGCTAATAAAACCCCAGCTCCCAAAAATTTTTGGCCTCATAGCTATCAATTTTATCTGTGCAACCCAATTAAAACATTTTCAGCTACAGTTACAGACTCTATAAATAATCCTAAAATTACAATTAATACGTTTATTGAACCTCATCAAGATAGGTCAAATCTTAAATCCCTCTTAATGCCAATTGAATTACTAGAAAAAAATGAACTAATCCATTTATCCCAAACAGTTCCTATAGATATATTAAAAAGCAATTTAATTTGTAATTGTGGTGATATACCAGATGATCCATTAGAAATTTTGAAGAAGTGTTCCACAATAAATGAACAAACGAGAGCATTTTTACCATTAAGAGGAGACACTACCTTCACTATCCCAGAGTATAATCGTCGAAGATATTAATTCGGTTCAACTATATGACTAATTCGACTCAAATCAGCTTTCGTGTTGATGAGAAGCTACATAGCCAAGCAAAGGAAACACTTACACCTAATGGAGGTATTAGTAAGTATTTAAAAGATCAGGCGACTAAATTTGTTAAACATGAAATTTCTTTAACACCCCATCCTGAAAAAAGAATTTCTAAGGAAAAACGTGTTAGTTTAAAAATAGATGAAGATCTTTACTCTGCACTTCAAAAGCGGTCTGTGGCTTTTGGAGGAGTTAGTGGTATTTTCAGAACCATTCTTGAAAATTCTGTAAACTAAAAAAAAGCCAGTACTATGTACTGGCTTTTTTTAACATAAAATCTCTTATGCGAAATCAAAAAAGCGAGGAAATCCCCGCTTTTGAAAAAGCTTACGTATTAGTAAGCTTTAGAGATATAAAAGTTACAATCCGAAATTTCTTTTTGCTTAGCTAAATAGCTTTCTTTGATTTGTTCCTGTTTAGTTTTTTCGGCAGTTTTTGCAAAAATATTGAAAGTCTTAGCCTCTTCTAAATACTTAGTCCGAAGATCATCACAAGCCTGTTTATTTTTTACGATAGTTTGAACTTCATCTTCACTAATTTTAGTGTATTGCTTGTTAGAAATTCTCAAAGTTTTCCCATCTTCAGACACGTTAAACTTCACCACCGTTAAACCATTATTTACGCCAAGCTCTTTATCCGTTTGTTCAAGAACAGTTCCGTTCTTCTTATTTCCAAACCAATCCTTTTCAGAGAGAATGTTGTCATTAACAAGATAGGTATCTTTACCTTCTTTGTAAATTTCTAAAACCCTTGGCGATTTAGTACCCTCTGCCTTCCAGTATCCAATATATTTATCATAAGGTTTTGAACATGCCGTCAGAACAAGAGCCAATAACGTAAATAAAAAAATTCTCATAAGTTACTCATAATTATTAAGTTTAAAAAAACGATATAGAATAGTTCTAGGTATCTAATCTATTCAATGACTAATAGGTAACCATTAACTTTAAAGAAGTATTCGTAATGACTAATCTCTTATGCGACATGAGATATTTCCCATGAAAAAATTCAGTACCATTCAATACCTAAAAGAGGCAGATAAAAGAAGAGCATGGAAGTCTGCTCAATCAATAGTTACCTTTGGCATGAGTCCTGAAGAGAAAA
>NZ_JACAIJ010000033.1:0-9009 GCF_030325485.1 Acinetobacter sp. R933-2 | reverse complement strand
AATCAGCGAAGAATTCAGAAAGGACTAGATTTTAAGACACCAAATCAAATGGCAGAGCACCTTTACAAGTTAGCTGCCTAGAATCTCCCAAGTGGAAGTGTCCTAGTATTTCAGCACACATCAGTTGGGATTAAGTCCTTAATCTCATCTTGGTTTTCAAGCCATATTCTATGCAATGTGGAATCAACGGCATTTTGTAAAATTTCACGAATACTGTCAAATTTCGAAGAATATAAGCCAGTTCCTCTTACTAATTTTAAAATAGCTTCTTCATTAACTTTAAAACTTGGTTTTCTTCCTTGACTTAGAATTAAATAGGGTTGATCTATATCAACGATAGGTGTCATTAGGGTTGGCAAACGCCCCAATTCTTTACACGGAACTATTTGGTCCCAATGTTGAGTCTGTTGATGGTATTCTTGCTGTAGCCAGTTAAACCAATCATAGGCAGCCTCGTATGATTCAGGGGTAGGACATAAACATTTAATTTCAATTCGTTCTGCATCAAGTCGAAAATGTTTAATGGAATGATGCTTATCATAATGAGCTTTACTTAAATTAGGCAAATTATGACCACACATTGACATCATGATTGGACAAAACCGATTGTCATCTATGTCTAATAAATCACCCATTCTAAGTAAACAAGCAACATAAAGAGGATGACAGTCTTCGGATGCCATGCCTGCTTCTGCTTTCGGTAGTGAATTTATTAAAGCATCAAAATTATCACCATGTGATTTACAGATATCTGCCAGTACATCAAATAAACGCTTTGGTAATAACTCATTACGTGATGAATTCAACCCTATTTCTTCAACTGGATTTCTTACTATTTTTGCTGAGTTTAGAGGATGTTTTTGTCTATACCATTCAGCTAATAACTGAATATATTGGTGAATAAAATCATGAGCTTCTGCTTTTTGAGGTAAGACAGCCTTTTTTTGAATCCATTTTTTTGCAAATTTTTTTAAATTATCATCCGAGCTATCTTTTAATGAATGAACAAACTCTTCAAATTCAGGAGTATTCATGTCTTCAATTTGTTTTTGAGTAATAACCATTCCTATATCATGGTTATATGCTGCCTCTAAAATAAGCCATGTGTCAGTAGCACTTAAAAACTTTATTTTATCTCCAAGTAGTCTTTCAATATTTACTATTATCTGACGAGAATGAGAAACATCATGACGACTGTAATGTGGAAAAATAGTACTTACATTTTGAAGGGCTTTACTAATGAGCTCTTGATCAAACCGCCATTGTGATTCTAATAATTTTAAATGAGGGTGGCGGTTACAAACCTTCTCGAAATGCTTTTCTAAGCTGTATAATTCTTGATCTAATAAAATTGAGTCGTTAAGCATTTCTATTACCCCTATTTGTTTTCCCAACTATATTTTCCCCCACAAATAATATTCATTTGTGGGTTAATATTTTCTAATTGCAGATCCGAAATCTACCCAACATCCTTTAACTCTAAAGATCTAACTTCATTGTATCTAAGACATTGTTATTAATTGCACTAATCATACATTCGATAGTGAATTAAGCAACTTTCATTGTGGTATTTTTATCCGAATATAACTGTTCTAAATAATCAGCCCACCACTGCATAATTTCAATTCGTTCTTTTAAATGTGTAGCTTTGTCATAAACAGCTTTTACACCATGTTTTTTATGTGCCAAACAAGCTTCTATTACTTGTTCTTTATCACTAAATTGGTTGTTTAAAGCAGTACTGGCAATATGTCGAAATCCATGTGGACTTTGACGGCCTCGATAACCAAGGTTTTTCAAAGCATTATTTAAAGTTGCTTCACTCATTGGCTGTATAAGGCTATCTCTACTAGGAAATAAAAAATCCGATACTGTCCTGATTTCTTTTAATTTAAATAACAGTTCTATTGCCTGTTTAGGTAAAGGTACAACATGGGTAATACCACATTTCATGGTTTCGGCAGGCTTTATCCAGATATTTTTCTCAAAGTCAAAATCTTGCCATTTTGCATAGCGCAACTCTTGTGGTCGTGGGAAAAGAATAACGAGTAACTCCAAAGCAATTGCTGTATGCGAATTTCTATAGCCTCGAATAGACTGCACCAACTCTGGCAATTCCTGAAGACTGACATGCTTCATATTCCCTTTACTGCCTTTATCAAAATACTTCAAAATTCCATCCAAAGGGTTCGATTCTATTTGTCCATGAAACTTTGCAAGATCATAGGCATTGCGACAATGTGAAACTAGTTTCTCTACACGATTGTAAATACTTTCACTTCTAAGCATATCCTGAAAAAATGTCAGCCATTGTTGAGGTGAAATTTTGGTGAAATCCAATTCACCAAAAACAGATAAGATACGTTTTTCAATCGATTGAGTTTCTTTCTTTATTGTTATTACAGCCCAAGTTGTTTTCTTAGCATCAAGCCAGTCATACATCAAGCTTTTTAAATTAAGTTGTTGCTCCTCAATTCTTTGCAATTCAATTTCTTTTTTTGTTAATACTTTTTCATTTTGCTGTAACTTGAGAAAAATAGTTGAAGCTTCAAGTTTAGCTGCTACAAGCGATAACTGCGGATAGCTTCCAATACTATGCCATTTCCACTTCCTTGCTTCATCCTTAAAGCGGACTTGCCAAGTTTTTTTCCCTTTTGGTGATACACGAAAATAAAGCCCAGCATCACATGAAATACGATACTCCTTATCCTAAGATTCAAGATTATATAAATGCGAGTCTTTTATCTGTTTGATGCCATTTAGGGCAGTTCTTTTCATAACTAAACACCTTGTATCCGAGTAATGCAGAAAGAGTATCGGATACAAGATTGGATACACAAGAGGGCCAAATAAAGCTGTGCATAGCCGAACATAGTTGTGCAAAAAGCAGAAATAAAAAACCCATGAATCATTATAATTCATGGGTTTATATATCAAATCATTGCAAAGTTGTGCATATGATTACAAAAAACTGGTGGGCCCAGACGGACAACAACCCTCTCCTACCCTATTGTTTTTATTACACTAATTAATATTAAAAAATTACGGGATACAAGCTAGGATACATGATTCAAGTGTTGCTTTTTTGACCTGTTGAACTTTTTTCACCACCGAACTCCCCTACCACATCACCGTGTTTACTGGATTTTTACAATACAAAGCTTCTTGGTAAAAGAGGAACCCACATCAATGTAATGGCAATTATCTATTTTAGTATGCTCTTTTACAATGGTGTGACCCAGATAGATTTCATCAATATTTTCCACAGTATCGTAATGTTCTGAATGATTACGGATACGTCCTCTCCCCCACAGCGCATTCGCATAAGCCGAACTTACACCTGAAATTTTATATCGCCTTGTGCAATGTCGTGCTTAAAAGCATTCCAATCATGAATATCGACGTCTGCATGTACTACACCAATGATTTTATGTTCGAATTGAACCTCAATAACTAAAGGAAGTTGTTTAAATAGTTCGATAATTTCAAATTGTTGCTTCGCACTCAGTTGATAAAACCACTCCCCCCCATTACGTGCATGTATATCTTTTATTTTACGATCATGAGGAGACCTTATGCACATTTCTTCATGGTTACCTCGTACCGTAAAAAACCAAGATTGATTCAATAAAGAAATACATTCTAAGTTTTCTTCGCCTCGATCTACAAGATCACCTGTACAAATGAGTCCGTCATTTTGAAAGTCAAAATTGATTTTCTTGAGCTCTTGCATCAAAAGGCTATAACAGCCATGCAAATCACCAACCACATATATATTATCCATTTGATTTGCATTGATTATACAAATAGGAGAATAGCTCATTGACTTAATTCTTCACACTTAATTTTAATATCATTACCGACTTAACAGCTTTCCAATCATAAGCACTCGATCAAAGCTATACACATGCGCAAAAGGACTTTCTACACAACGTCCAACTAATGGCAAATTATGATCAGTTTGGCCAGTTCTAAGTACAACCTCTGCTGAACAAATAGGACATATCCCTCTAAACCGAGTTACACGTGTTAATTGATTACGCTCTCTATCACGATACATCTCAATATCAGCATGTTCTTCAGCTAATGAAATAAACGTCATAGGTGCTTTAATGACACGATGCTCCGGTAAATTCCACATTGGAACGAACCAATATTTGAATGATAGGTAAGAAAATCCAATTAGACAGACTATAAATAACAAATCAAGTGTCGTGAAGTTTTGTCCTTCACGTACTAAAACTATTGAAAATGCACAAACATATAAAGCCCATGAAATAAAACCGCCAAAGAGAACTATCAGCATAAACAGTCCTCTTATACTTTTATTTTTTATTTCACCATTCTTAAATATAAATCGATAAAACCACGACATCTTTATTGCTGAAGAATCTACACGTTCATAAGTGATGTACTCAATATCTTCCTCATTTACTAATTTTTCATCAACACTTTCAATTACAGTCTCTTGAATGTCCAACCAAAAAAGACGCTCATTACCTTTTCCACCAACAGTGTCGTTCGTGCGTACAACCGGCACATATCCGATTTCGGAAAATTTTTGAATATGCTTAGAACTTAAACGCTCAAGGTATTCATTCAGTTTTCTTTCATTGATCCATTTTCCTAATTCTTTTGGATCTACGTTATCCGCAGAAAGCTTCCCATCTACAGCTGCCTTCAATTTATACCTTGAATAGGCAACATGATCATCAACTTGCCCCTTTAATAGCCCAAGCGTCGCAGCACACATTACCTTTAAGCATTCATAAGCCCTATTTTGTGCTAAATCATCCTTGAGCACATTCCATAAAATTGAAAAAACTTTTAATTTTAATTCAAACACTTAAACCCCCACATACCCGTATATACCCCGTTTATACAGTGTTATCAGAATTAGACCATAAGCATAGTGAGTGAGTAAATCAACTTCACTAAGGATTTTAGTCATGACGATGCATATTGCATTAAACGAAAATAATAAATTGGTTAATATTGAGCAGGTTGAACGTGGACTCGCTTGCCAGTGTACTTGCTTTGAATGCGGTGAAGCCGTTATCGCTCGTAAAGGTGAGATTAAGGAACATCATTTTGCTCATGCAAGTAATAAAGCAAGCTGTACCATTAACCCTGAATCTGTACTCCATAAATATGCTAAAGAAGTTATTCTTGAATCTATGGGACTTATGCTTCCCGCTTTACCTGAATCAGATAATGAGGCAGCATGGTGGACCTTCGAAAACTTACTCCCTGAATTCTCTCTAGGCTTAATCCGTCCTGATCTTATTGGTTATTTTGATGGGGAACCTATTTTAATTGAAATTGCAGTTACTCATTTTATTGATGCTGAAAAACTCAAACGTATTGAAGTCTTAAAATCAAAATGCATTCAAATCGATTTATCGCCACTTCTTAAAAGTGATATTGCAATTCCAAGTATCGAAGCCAAACAGCAAATCCTTGAAAATATAGAAAATAGAAGATGGGTTTATCCATTCCCTTCAGAGGAAACCAGTGCGCAGCAAAAAGCTACTAATCCTACGCACGTACCCGCCACATCACACATGACCTCGTCACAACAGAACACTACTCCAACTTGGCAGGACTATAAATTTAAAGTAAAAGGCATGCATGTAAATGTACGCCATTTTTCGAGTGGGATGATCTCAGTAAATAGTACATATAACCCAGAAATCATTGCATTGCTTAAAGAATGGAAACGTGAAGGACGTGGTTCATATAATCCAACATATAAATCCTGGAACTATTGGCTACCATTTTCCGAGAAAGTTATAGAACGACTCCAAGTACTCAATGAATGAAGGGTATCCCCTATAAATTTCCTGTCTATGCATATATGTAATACGATAAGTGCGAAAATTGGAACTTAACTAGGGCGTGTCCTCATTTGAAGAATTGGTTTTAAATACTTAAAATCCTCCTTTGAGTTATTTTTATTTCTATATTTTCAATGGCACGTACTCTTCTTACCGATGATATCTGGCAGCAAATTCAAGATACTATGCGATTACATGGTTGCTACCGTTCAAAGAATAGTAGAAATATCATGGAAGCGATCTTATGGAAACTGCGTACAGGCGCCACATGGCGTGATATTCCTCAAGAATTTTGTCCTTGGCAAACTGCTTATAATCGTTTTAATCGTTGGGCAAGCAAGGGATTGTGGAATAAATTTTTTTTAGATTACGAGGCGTCTTGGATCAAGAATGGGTATTCATTGACGGAAGCTACATACGCGTGCATCAACATGCAAGTGGAGCTCGGAATGGTTTCGAAAGAGCAATTGGACAATCACGTGGTGGACGAACAACAAAAATACATCTTGCAACCGACGCGAATGGATTACCGATTGATTTTAAAATCACTGGGGGTGGCGTCCACGACAGTCAAGTTGCAAAACAACTGATTGATACTGTAGGCGAGGCAACTTATCTCATTGCTGATAAGGGGTATGATGCTGAGCACATTAGAATATATGCCCAGAACAAGGATATGATTCCCATCATTCCAATGAGATCAAATAGTAAAAGACCGAATAAGGAGTTTGATAAATATCTATATAAATTAAGACATTTAGTTGAAAATGTGTTTGCGAGATTGAAGCATTTCCGAGCGATTGCAACCCGATTTGATAAGCTTGCACGAAATTACCAGTCTATGATTTACATTGCTTGCATATTTATTTGGTGTAAAGCCAAATGAGGACACGCCCTAGTCAAAAAGTACCGTTTAGTACCCAATATCGCACTTATCGTATAGAGAAAACACTAGTAATTTTTAAATTTTGCGATTCATATACGTTAAATGGCACTACTCTAAGCTTTGCACCATCTGTACTCTTTTAATAGTTGCCGATTTATTAAGCACTACAACGCAATCATCTTGATAAAGAAAAAAATAAGGTTAAGAAGACTAAAGTTCATAATGGATATATTATTTCTATCACAAACTTATGATATAAATAATATATACAAAAATTTACTCCAAACAACATAAATTATGTACTTATCAAATATAAAACTTTGGAATTTTAGAAAATATGGAGTAGTTGGAAATACTTTTGATCTAACTAAACCTAATTTAGACCTTAATTTTACCAAAGGTCTAAATGTGCTAATTGGTGAAAATGATTCGGGAAAAACGGCAATCATAGATGCCATTAAATTGGTTTTAAAAACTCATAGCTACGATTACATCAAGGTAGAAGAGAAAGACTTTTTTGACGGTTCTACACGATTTAGGATTGAACTTGAATTTTATGATTTAACTGATGATGAAGCTAAAAACTTTACAGAATGGTTAGGCTGGAAAGGTACTGGAGCTGATGCTAAAACATTCTTAAAATTAAATTATGATGTCACTCGCAATGATAAAAAAATTACTCCTTCAGATATAAAAGCAGGTGCTGATTCAGAGGGTTATCTATTAACGGCTGAATCAAAAGAATATCTAAAAACAACATATTTAAGACCTTTAAGAGATGCTGAAAATGAGTTGATCTCAAAACGAAATTCTCGACTTTCCCAAATTTTATTAGGTGATCCTACTTTTAAAAACAAAGATAAAAATCATGAACTTGTTCATATGTTTGAAGGTCTGAATACAAATTTAAAAAAATATTTTAAAGGTGAAGAAATAAGTTTTATCGACAAAGATGGTAATCCAGTAACAAAAACTTATGATGATGGGAAGACAATTAAAGACAAAATTGATGGTTACATTAAAAATTTCTACAATGAAGGCATTTTCACTGAATTTAATGTTTCGTCAACAGAATTAAAAAGTATTTTAGAAAAGTTTTCTCTTTTTTTAGAATCACAAAGAAATGTAGGTTTAGGCACTTTAAATCGACTTTTTATGGCTGCAGAGTTACTTCACTTAAATAAAGAAGATTGGCATGGGTTACGTTTAGGATTAATTGAAGAGTTAGAGGCTCACCTACATCCGCAAGCCCAAATGCAAGTGATTGAAGCATTACAAAGACAAACAAATATTCAATTAATTATTTCAACACATAGTCCCAATTTAGCATCAAAAGTTAAATTAGAAAATTTAATTCTATGTAATAAAGGCAATGCTTTTCCTTTAGGGAAAGAATACACAATGCTAGAGCCTGATAGCTATAAATATCTAGAAAAATTTCTCGACACTACTAAGACAAACCTCTTCTTTGCTAAAGGAGTGATTCTAGTAGAAGGATGGGCGGAAGAAATTTTAATTCCAAGTTTCGCAAAAGCTATAGGAAAAGATTTAACGGCAAAAGGCATTTCTGTCGTTAATATTGGTGGTGTTGGTTTTCAACACTTTGTCGATATTTTTCTTCGAAAGCAAGAATCTCATATGACTATTCCTGTTGCGGTGATTACGGATTCTGATGTAAGAACTTATGAAAAAGTTGGCGAAGACTACTGTCCCAAATCATCTAAAGTACTAGAAAGTGAAATCGCTAATAAAATTAAAGAAATTAATGAAAAATCGAATCAAAATGTTAAATATTACGCCGCTAAACAATGGACTTTAGAATATTCTATTTTCAAATCTAAAAAACTGTCAGCATTATTTCAGAAACATTCTAAAGCTATACATACAAAAACCAAATGGGACTCAAACTTTGAATTAGAACTCGCAAAAAAACTCATCAATCAAGGGCTAAAAAAAACAGAAATAGCTTATCGTTTAGCTCATGAATTAGATAAAGAAATGAACAAGCACGAACCTGACAGAACATTAAATCTTCATGAAACTGAATCGACAGACAGTATTTATTATTTAATCGAG
Source organism: Acinetobacter sp. R933-2 (assembly GCF_030325485.1). Classification (NCBI taxonomy): domain Bacteria; kingdom Pseudomonadati; phylum Pseudomonadota; class Gammaproteobacteria; order Moraxellales; family Moraxellaceae; genus Acinetobacter; species Acinetobacter sp. R933-2. Next base: position 210 of record NZ_JACAIJ010000033.1, on the reverse strand, counting down.
GCGATTGAATATGTCACAAACAATTGAAATTACAGATGAAGATATAGATTACTCTGAAAAAATTTTACTACCTAAAGGTAAAGTTTTTGATGATGAGCGACGCGACTTTATCCGTAATTTATCTACGATAGATAGAGATGGATCCGTAAATTTGAACAACTCCTATAAGTGATATTCTGCTCCTCAAATGATGTTATAAACATCAATATA
>NZ_JACAIJ010000032.1:0-10154 GCF_030325485.1 Acinetobacter sp. R933-2 | reverse complement strand
GCGGTTTTTTAATTTTATAGGTTATTGAAAAATAACAATTATTTAAGATGTGTTTCGCATAACCCCCATTATGTTAAGTGGATGTATATTCTAAGTAATATTTAACTAAAAATGTCTATAAAATTGGTGGTTATTCACATGAAATATCAATCATCATTTTTTACATCGATACAGCCAAAAATCAATAAATTTTAATTTATTAGTCCGATATTTTCTACTACATAGCTTCTAAAACTATGAGATAATATAATATTAATTATCCTATACTTAACAAAAAAATGATGTTTTCAATACTACATGCACTCATATTTTACACCATTGGTATAACTCTCCTTATCGCTATATATTTTAGTGGAATTGATACTCATGATAGTTTCGATATGAGTTTTAGAATTATTCCCACAATCCTTGGAATTGCATTTACCTATTCTGGGGCACATTCGCTTATCGGTGCTTTTAAGTCGCGTTACAAAGTACTTGAGTACCAAAAGATTTGCAGTGTAAAAACGATTCAAAGTTATATTCAAGCAAATAAAGATTGTTATAAACACAATCAAATTTCTTGTAATCAATGTGGAAGTAAAAGCATTCATTTTCAAAAATTTTATGGCGCTGAAGAAAATATACCATTTTCGAAATATAAGGCAGCTATTTACAACCGACATTTCTGTAAGCAGTGCTCAAATACACTCTTTTATACCCCACTCAATTACTAAAAAGAATAATCCAAATGACTATTAAATGTTTTTACGGTGACTATAGCTCACATGAAAATGAACAAAAAATGTTGGATCAATTTCTAACGCAACTAGAACCAAGATATAGAGACTCTGATGAATGGGTCTACGTTATTTACAATACGATGTGGAATGGTCAAGAGGTAGATCTTGTATGCTTAACAGCACACTCAATCATTGTATGCGATTTAAAAAACTACTCTGGAAATTTACAAGGACAAGAAAATGGTGAGTGGCTAATCACTACACAAAATAATGAAACGATCATTGTGAAAGGTGGTGGACAGATCAATCCATTTGTACAAGTCCGTAAGAACCGTTATGCAATTATGGATTGGTTTTCTAATGAAAAGCTATTGGAATCAGAAAATATTGGCCACATAGCTGGCCTCATTATGTTTAGCGAAATTACCGAGATCGATTTAAAATTGTCTCGCTCAGTGAAGCAATGGTTCCATGTTTCTGACTTATCACATACTGAATTCACTTTAAATCATATTCATTCTAATGAAATCAACATCACGCCTAGTGATGCAGACCTAATTGTAAAAACCTTAAATTTGCAAGAATACAATTGGAATACTGCTGTGTTTATGGCAACTAAATATGAAGCTTTTAATAATTATTATGAAGATTTAGAAAAACTAGACGAAAGTCGCGTTAATTACGCTCAAATATTGAATTCCCCACAAGATACTCAGAGTGTTATTGTGGAAAAGACAAAGACTATCAGATTCACTCAAGTCTATCTTCCATCTTTTACTATTTTATTAAGCGTTGCATTAACAGTCTTTCTATTCTTTTCTAGCTTGAAGAGTGGTGGTGCAGTTTATAACTGGTTGGTTGGTGACACTATAAAATCTAAACACACTTTTTTAGGCATGCTTAATCTCTTGCCCAGTCAAGAAGTACTAATCAAAAAACAATTAGAAGTAGAAAGTATAAGTGATCAAAGTTCTAATCATGAAAATAAGTCTGAAGTAACTTTAGAAGATAAGTATCAAGATAAAAAATCTACATCAGATAATGAAAAGAGATACCAAGAAATTAATGTAGAAGATGACGATACTATCAAATCATTAGCTCAATTGTTTGATGAAAAGGAAAAAAGTATTTATGGGGTTAAAATTGGTCAAACCAAATTAGATACAACTCCGTTTCTTAAAAAACTTAAAAAGTATGATGACTTAAATTCATTTCAAGGTATAACGCAATACCAATTAAATTCTAATGAATCCAATAGATTTTTTGATATAAAACTTGAATCCATGAATACCAAGTTTCCACCTATTGATATCGCCCATTTTATGCAAACAAAATTTCTTTATAATGATAAGGGTACATTGAAAGCAATTATCTTTGTAATAGATATTTTAGATGCTAGAGAAAGCTTTCCTCTTTATTTAAAAGACTTTATGAGATTGGGTTATGAGGTGATAGATTCTAAAATACCATATTCTCTTGGTGATCGATATGTAGTATTAGAAAAGAACGGACAAATAGTTGTAATAAATAAACCGCATGTTGGGAATATGGATATAGCGATTCTTAGTAAATCAGACTTTGATAAACATAAGAAAAGCCTTGTATCAAAAGGTATATATTTATAAAAATGTAACTTATACAAAATAAGTTACAGGCTCTGAATAGCAACCTACTTTGTAGGAGTTTTATAGGTTGACTAAAATTAACATAATACGCCTTATGCGAAGTTAAAAATGGGAGCTATAAAGCTCCCATTTCTATTAATTATTTTAAATAAGACTTGGATGAGCATCTAAAATGCGAATCAAAGTTGCTGCTGGACCAGTCGGGTATCTACGACCTTGTTCCCAGTTTTGTAGGGTACGAGGACTAATATGAAGACGTGCAGCAAACTCATTTTGGCTCAAACCGGTTTTTTCACGTACTTCCTTAATATTAGGTAATTCAAGTTCTGTGACTCGACTTGCCTGAATCTCTTGACGCTTAATTGCCCCTGCTTCTTTAATAGAAGAAACGAGGTCATCAAATAAATTATTATCCATGAAGTTGCTCCTTCACTAACTGATGCAGAATTGCTGTTTCCTTATCCGTTAAATTATCTTTCACAGACTTGGGATAAGCCACTAAAAAGAAAATATGGTCATCCTCTGAAACCCAATAATAGATTACACGGATACCTCCACTTTTTCCTTTGTTACCTTGAGAACAACGTACTTTACGTATTCCACCACCATTTTTAATTACATCACCTTTATCAGGTTGTACTAAAAGATCTTGCTGTAACTGACGATATTCATCATCAGTGACAAGCTCTTTGATTTGCTTGGTAAAAATACTGGTTTCAATAAATAACATAGATTATTATACGTCAATGGCGTATAAAAAGTATAACAATTTGAAAGTAAAAAAACGAGAGCTATAAACTCTAACTTTGTATAACAGCCATTATGTTAAGTGGGAGTACTTATGGGAGGATTACCCTGTCTTTTTTAGTTGTATGTATGTTTTAAAAAGTAGTATATTTTTTATAAACAATCTCACAATTACTGAGTTTGTATTTGTTCACGCAATCCTCCATTCCAATCACTTCGGCATTTTTTTCAGAATAAGAGTTTGATTGGAAAAATGTTTTCTGACCATTTAAACCATATCTAAGATTCAGTTGGAATGTACCATCTGGAAGTTGTCCTTTAGTAATCACTGTACCAGGCTCTTTGTCTTTTGTGTATCCAGAAACACTAGAAATAAGTTCGGAACATCTTCTTTGGTTCTCATTTATTTGTTTGCACTCTTTTGCTGCCGAGCGCATAGCCAGTTCACGAGATGTGGCTGTATAGATGGAGAATATGCCATTTTTCGGGTCGTAAGCAACACCAGCATACCAATATTGAGGCTTATAACTACTGCTATTTCCCCCCCAACCGCATACACTACCGTCAACTGTCTGGCAGTAACCTTGGGTAGGGTTTGCTTGAACTAGTGGACTAAGACTGAGCAATCCAATTACACTTAAAGAAGCAAAAATATAATACTTCATCTTCATTCCCTAAATTATTGTGTTTTAATTAAAAAAAATATGTCTAAATCAGGTAATTAACCCGAATAGCGGATAAGAAATTGCCTTAAAAAAATAGGAGGCTGAAATCCAGTAGTTGAATTACCAAACTAAACCTTAAGCTTTAGTCCACATGTCTAATAATATCGAATTATTCTGCGTGGTTGATGACTTTTTTCTTAAATTTGCAGCAACTTATTGGAAATTCCTAAAACAAAGCCCTAGCTATCCAAAAACCCGATAGGGACAATTTTTTCCCCCCTCAAAAATCATCTTTATCTCCATTTGGTACAAGTGCTCTCAATTTAATAATTTCAAAGCTCTTATTCAAATTATGAAATTATTTGCTCAAACAGAATTAGGATTAATACAAAATCTCCTCAGAGTCTAAAGATAAATAATTTTATAGATTTTTGAAAAAAATTTTCTTTTATTTAAAATTGAACTAAAAAGAAAATAACCAAGATATTATATAAATTGTTAAATTTTCACATTTTTTATATTTTATACAAAATCAAAATATGAAAGAATAGCTCAATATTTGCTCGCTAAATGGTTTTTATTAATCCATAGTAAATATTACAAACACACTTGTTAAGGTGGGTACTTTTAAATAACGATTAGCAAGAGTGTTTTATTTATATTAATTTTTTATATTTCAATTACTTGTTTTTAGGATTAGTTAACTAGAGGGAAAGCAATGTTATTAAAAAAGAGTTTATTAGCACTTTTAATAGGGGCATCTGTATTTTTGACTGCCTGTGGTGGAAGCGATTCAGACGATTCTGAACCAACAACTCCTAAACCTACTGAACCCAAACCAGTTGAATCAACAGTTCAAACTGAAGCAACTTTGACCAGTGAAAAAGCAAATATTGCTGTATTTGGTAACGTCGATAAAAAGTACTTTACTGAAGCAACTTTGGCTACAGGAAATGGTGTTTTACTTTTAGATGATCCTCAATTAAATTCAGTCGGCTTTGCATTAGATTTAAAATCAAAGGCAACTGATTTGAATGCATTTTCAGCAGCACAATTAGAAAGCTATATGAAAATATTAAGAGATCATGGTGCCACCGTTAATGTTTTAGTAAATAAAACATCTAAAAATGCGCAAGGCAATGTTACAAATATAACTTTAGATGTAGATTTTAAAAATGTAGAAACTCTAAATAGAGTTCGTGAAGTTTTATTGCTTGCAATTAATCAAGGTAAATCTATTAGCTTACCAACAACTGTTACAGCAAAAGATACTAAACAGCGTTTAAACTTAGCTTTTTGGCTCGAAAATGGTACAGGTTTTGTATGGGGGAACAGTTATGCTGTAAATCAGGCAACGGCGATTGAAAAGCAATATGGTGATTTGAATATAGCAAGTGCATTGAGTAGTAATGCAAAATTGCAAGTTAAAACAATAACGAACAGTTTTACTCAAAATGCTCAGGGTTCAAATGCAGTTGATATTTTATGGAATATTGATTCTTCAGGTTCAATGTATGAAGAGCAAAAAAATCTAGCAAATGGTGCTTCACAATTCTTTACTGCTTTAAATAAAGCAGGTATTGATTATCGTTTAGCTGTAAACACACAGGATGCCTACGATTGTCAAAATTTAAGAACTTTAAGTGATCAAAAGTCGGTATTTATTGATCGTAAAACTCTAAATGCAGAAGAGGAATGGAAAAAACTAGCCCAACCAGGTACAAGTGATTCTGCCACAGAAACAGGTTTCTACTGTGTGCGTGAAGCAAATCTTACAAATTTTGATCGTACAAATGCGAAAAACTTGATTGTATTTGTTTCAGATGAGCCTGAAAATGAAACAGTAAATCAAGCTCGACCAATACGTAGTAATGGTTACCAAGCTCGAGATTTTGCAGACTATAAGAATTACTTCTTGAAAACGGGAGCAACTTATTTTTCTATCGTAGGTACAGCTAATTCAATTCGTAATACATTTGCAGATAATTATCCAGGCTATCAGGATAAAGCATGGGGATGCCGTGGTGATGGTGGTTCGGCAGAGGGTGGAGCACATTTTAAAGAAATTTCTCGCGTAACAGGTGGAAGTTCAGCATCTATTTGTGCAAATGCGAGTAGTTGGAATGTTATGTTTAGTGAGATTATTAAAGCTGCATCAGGTTTAGCAAGTAGTTTTACATTAACTCAATTGCCAATACCATCAACAGTTACTGTCAATGTATCTGGTAAAAATGTACAGCGCGACTTAACACATCAGAATGGTTTTGATTTGGTTTATAGTGCAACAGGTGCAACGATTGTGTTCTATGGTGAAGCTTTACCTACAGCAAATAAAAAAGTAGATGTGAGCTATAAATATTTAAATAAATAAAAAATAGTAAAAACAGGTTCAAATGAACCTGTTTTTTGATTTTATTTATTTTAAAGTAATTAGTGCATAAGTATCTTTTATAGGAAAAGATATGAACTAAAAAACATTTATCTATCCATGTTTGTTTGGATTAGCTTTATTTACTCAGTTTAGTTTTGCAAATCCAACAAATCGATATTATCAACTTGTAGATGGTAGTGTTTGCGGTACGAGAGGGGGATACTGGTATGTAGGAGTTGCATAAAATCCAAATAGGGTTATATGGTCATTTATATTGCAAATAAACGTGATTTGGCTGCTAGATCTGCCGAAAAAGAATGTAAAAACATAATACAACTAACTTAGATGTTCTATTCAATAAACAAAAAAATTGTTAGCGTACATGGTTATACCGCTGATATAATTCAACTTGTTGTCACAAAATGACAAATATCAGTTTAATTTAAGGTATTGTCAATAGACTTTCTTTCCTGCAACCTTCTTTTCTGAGGGGGATATTAAAGATGTTGAAATAAATATAGACTGACAAATTGTTCAATTATTTACGCCCAGTATACCTCATATATTTTGTAGTAAACTCCTAATAGATTCTCCCATAATTTAATTAAAATATAGATTAAAAAGAGGTGTAATTTAAAAATACACCTCAAAATATAAATAGTCCTTGAAATCGAATGCAACTGTTGATTATTAGAACAGTATAATCTTATTCAGAAATTGAAAAATCATCTACTTTATTGTTTTTAAAATATATACTTAATTGTCTTTGTTTACCCTCTTGTAATGCCTGATTAGTATTTCCTATATTTCCATAACCAATAGTACTTAAGGCTGAGCTTAATAATGCATTTGATTTTGTTTCTCCCTCCCTATAAGAGAAATAGTCTGGTCCAGATCCACTAGATGTCTGGTAGTTAGGTTTTCCAAAAATTCTAATAACTTCTTCAGAAGTAGTTATACCCTTTTTCAGGTTTGCTTTTACATAACTCATATCATATTTACTGTCACCTCCTATGCCTAAGATACGAGTATTATCTTGTATTGTTTGGCAACCAATAAAGGGTATAGAAAATATACTAATTAGTAAAAAACGAGATAATTCTTTTTTCATAATAGACCTATAATTAGTAAATACATGTGTTAATTACATTTACCATAAGTAAGTATATGGTATTCAAAATACCCTTATACCATAAATGAATATCTTCCTGATTAATATCAATACTTTTATAAAATTTGATGAAGTAGGAGCTGTTGAGAATCAATATGAGTCAAGTACATTTGTACAAAGATAAATCAAGCTTGGAGAAATGTAAGCAAATGGTCAAGGCATAATCCTCAATAGTGTTTTATCAAACGATTTAAAGTCAGAAAAAAAATGGGCATACTCAAGAAAAATTGATATTAGTTGGCTTATAGTAAATAATTCAATTTTTATAAAACCAACTTAATATGCTTTAAGCGATCATCTTGAATGAGATCATCTAATTCATCTTCTAAATCTTCAATCTTACTGTTGAGAGAAAAAATAGAGTTTTTTAAACGTTCATTTTCAGGAGCATGAGGATTTTTTAATCTGTTGAATATCTCTAGTTGCCCTCTACGCTCTGTACGTAGTCTATCAATCTGATTTTCAAGCGCCATTCTTGGTGTCCACAGCTCAAGTAAACTTTGCTCATAGTCTTTGAGTTCTTCACAACTCATTGAAGCTAATTCAGCTGTAGTTCTCATGGTTTAAAATCCGTTTTGCTATGCAGAGATTTAAAAATCCGTTTTGCTGTTTCCTCTCTTACACTTTTCGGATCTCGTAAGATGCCACCAATCCAAAGGGCAAAAGTAGGATAATCAGGAAAGTTACTCAGGTCTGATAGCTCAGAAAGTTGAGATAAAATAGTGCTGTATTTGTTAATTTGGGCATCAGATAGATTACAGAACATATCTATGGTTTTTTTATCCCTTATTGGTGCTGTGAGTTTTGGCTTGGGTTTTTCTTTTACGGTGAATTTAAAGCCGACAACAGAACGCCCTTTTTTAATTGGATTATAGTCAACTGTTACATCGGTAAACTCATTAATTTCATCTAATGAGCTTTTCAAGACTCTTCGTTTTAAGTTTCTCAAATCTTTATAAGATTCTGGTAGACCAAACTCTGTAAACATTTCATCTAGTGTTAATTCAAAGCCATTTTTTGCCTGATTTTTTTTTGCTAAATGGTAAAAGTCTATTGAGTAGTCTTTTTTTAATTTCAAAACTACATCTTTTTTATAACGAGTGTATGGATTGTATTTATCTAAAATTTTTAACATTACTAAAATAATAGATGTAAACCTTAAAGATATCCCTGCATCCTCGTAAGTAGCATCAATGACCCAGTTAGAGTAAACCTTTTTCCCTTTATCATTAATGTATGAAAAAGACCGATCTACTAGTTTTTTTGACGCATTCTCAATTTGTTTATAAGCAGAATTGACCTTGATACCACAGTCATCAGCAAATTGTTGAGCAGATATTAAGATTTGATCTTGCTCACTTGCATCGATATTTCTAGCAATCGGAGAAGCCATAATTAAAATTCTTTTTTCATCTACAGACATGCTTTTAAAGCATTCAGTAACTTTATTTTGAATAGCCATTGTTGTTACTGGATAAGATTTCTCATAACTATTTTCTTTATTCATTCAGATATCAAACCTTATAAAAAATGAACATGATTTTTGTACCCTCATGAGAAAACAATGTACACCAACAAACATAAGGGTACAAGAATTTATTTGTACCCTTTATCATGCTATTTGTACCCTTTAATCATGCTATTTGTACCCTTTTAAACGATAAAATCATGCTATTTGTACCCTTTATCATGCTATTTGTACCCTTTTAAAGGTTGAAACCCTTGCTATATAAGGCTCTTAGAGGAGCTAAAAGCTTTTAAAAGCTTTTTAAAAGTATAAAAGAGAATTTTGTTCAAATTCGGGCTATAAAAACTGCCCTTGGTACTCGCTAAAGCTCGTACTCTATTGAAGCTCGTTTCTCTCGCTTCGTTGGGGCAGTTTTTTTCTTAATTTATCGAGTATTCAAAAAGCAAAAGCATCAATAATGCATTCGCTTCGCTCATGCTTTTTGAAAAGCAAAAGCTTCATTGTGACGCTCGTAGGCACTCGCTAAGCACAATCTACTGTAATTCAATAAAAACGGTTTATCACAGGGGAATTAAGCGAACTTTCATTGTGACGCTCGTAGACACTCGCTAAAAAGCGCTCATTTGCGTTCTAAGCAATTTTATTTTTATCAACTATAGTTTCCCTATATTTTTAGTTAAAGTCTCTAAAAACCCCGTTTTTTTGCGTTTAAATGGGGGTTACCAAGGCATGTAGTCAGGATTATTATCAGAATCTGGTTTTTGGGGTTCATTTTTCTGTTGGTTTTCTTGGTCTTTACGTCTTGAAAATGCTAAAAGGTCGGGTGCTCGTTTTTCTTGCTCATAATGTTGTTCTTGTTCTTCATGCAACTGCTGTTCTCTAGATTCACGATCTTTTCGGTCATTTTCAAGCTGTAGAGCTGTTTTTCGGTCAAACTCTTGCTGCACTTCCATTTCAACGCTTTTTGTAAAATCTGCATGCAATTTTTGGATTTTCAGCTCTTCCATATCTTCTGCGTATAGTCGTTTTTGTTTTTCACCATTTTGAGGACTAAAATATTTATTTCCATAATCATCTTCCTCAAATATATAACTATTTCTGATTTCCATGCGTTGAATGCGAATATATTCTTGATATTCATTTTCTCTACGTGATATTTCTGAAAGTTGATGATCTATATTTAAAATTTGATCATTCAGTTTGCGTTGTTTAACTCTAATGTCGGTTTCGTTAAATTTTTCAAAAGACTTTTTAGGCAGGAGCAACTGATTTTCTTCTGTCCATTTATTTAACTGGTTAGAATATCTCTCTTTTTTTTCTGTTTCACTAAGACCAGAGATATGCTTTTGGCGATCTAGTTGGGTGTTGTGTTGGTCGATTAGGTC
>NZ_JACAIJ010000031.1:0-11110 GCF_030325485.1 Acinetobacter sp. R933-2 | reverse complement strand
TATCAGAAGTTTTAATCTTCATCACCGCCGATGGATGTGCATTCTACAGCATTTCACATTAGACGCAACCCCTTTTTTTAAAGTTTTTTATTGTATGGGTGTTTTTTCTACGAAAATCATTAAAAAAATGTTTTTTTATCTATTTTTTAATCAATTTTAATTATTTTTTTCACAATTAAAGCATTTTGGTAATTTATTTTTCATTATCACTACTGAAAAATTAGTCCACATTTTTTAATTTTCGATTAAAAAAGAAAAACCGCATCAATTTGATGCGGTAAATCCAATACTTTGTGAAGCTTTATATTTAACAGCCATTTCTTCATGTAAGTGTTGTAGTACAGCATTTACATTTTTGAAGGGCTGAAAACACGCTTGACGGACAATGACAGCAAAGTCTCCTGCACAAAGACGATTTAATCCTTGTAGCTGTGTTTTGATTTGAGTTTCATCTATTTCAAGATTTAATTGTTGGCAAACATTTTCCAATAAAGCAAAACGCTGTGCATAGGTTAAAAAATCAAAGTGCATTTTAAAATCGAAACGACGTAAAGCAGCTTGGTCTAATTCTTCAAAACGGTTGGTCGTTGCAATAACAATCCCGTTAAAACTTTCCATTTGGACTAAGAACTCGTTTACTTGTGAAATTTCCCAAGATTTACTTGCTTGTCGTCGATCTTGTAATAAGCTATCGACTTCGTCTAACAATAATACGGCTTGCTGCTCTTCAGCTTCAGCAAAAGCTTGTGCTAAGTTTTGTTCAGTTTGCCCAACCCAAGGTGAAATTAAGTCGGAGCCTCTCTTGATCAGCAAAGGCTGGTCAATGAATTCAGCCAACCAACGTGCAAATGCCGTTTTACCTGTACCTGATGCACCATATAAACATAAACGGCCAAAACCATGGCGTTGAATTCCTGTGGCAATGTCTTTTAAGTTAGAGGGTGTATTGATATAGCTCAGGTCATAAAATTGTGGCAAAGCATTACTGTCTTGTAATTTAACCGCACGAAAACCTTGCGCCTTTAATGTATTTGAAATTAATTTCGTCATACTATTGGGTAGCGCTAAATCGTCATTGTGCATTTTTGCCATTTTCGCAACTTTATAACTACGATTTAAAATCGCAGGTGAAAGCTGTTCGATATTTGAAAATGCCTCTTGATACATTGGATCTAATTCATGACCGCATTGTTTAACAATAAAGTTCATACGTTGCTTTTTCGGCGGTACTTTTATTTCCAAGACCATATCAAAGCGACGAATAAATGCAGGATCAAGCTGATCAGAATTAGACACCCAAATGGTGGGTGTTTGGTTTTGCTCTAAAATACGATTTACCCAAGCCTTACGACTTTGGGCAGTACTTTTCATTCCCATCCCATTTTCAGTATCATTAAATACATCTTCAACTTCATCAAACATCAATAAAGCAGATTGGCTGTCAAAAATACATTGTGCTGCACGATATGCACATAAACGCCCTGTTGCAGAAATGGCATCACCATCCGCATCTTCATAAGAAATTTCAAAAAGTTGTACAGCCAATTCAGCAGCCAAGACTTTACATAGCTGCGTTTTACCTGTACCTGAGCTTCCATAAAGGAAGATATTTACACCTTTTTGTTTGGTATTTTTGACTTGTTTTAAATAAGCCAACAATAAATTTAAATCTTTTTGTAGATGAGGATAGTCTTGAATCGTAAGTTCAGCCCTATCACTTTTATTAATCGTACCTGTAAATAAATCCATCACATCATTGGCTTTAACCAGTAATTTATCCACCAATTGATTTGAGACTAAACTTAATTTAATACGTAAATAATTACGGTAATACTGCTGTAAACTGACTAAACCACTACGATGTAATCGCCCTTGTGTAGAGAGTGCTTGACGAATTTCTTCATAAGGCACATCCAACACAATCGCTAATGCACGTAAGGTTTTAGACGCTGTTAACTCGCCTAATGTATCTGCAATATCATCTAAAAGTTGTTCACTATTGAGTAAAATCACAAAACCTAAAATCAGACTTTCAACATCATTTAAATCTAAAAGCTGTTGTAATAATTTAAGATTAAATTGTAATTCTTCACTAAATTGAAATGGCTGATTTAAATGCTGCTGTTCAATATTTTGATGAAGCTGTTTAAGTTCTTGATAGGCAGCTTGCTCGTTAAATTGATCATTTAACAAAGGTTCAGAAAAGCCCAACTGTTTTGCAATCCACTGATTATTAAAACAATTGTCTGAAATAAACTCTTTTGCACCACCTAATTCAACTAAAAAACGAAAAGCCCATAGCTTCGCCAATGGATGAATTTCAGTAAAACTCTCCATCTCACCTTGTTGCACATCATTGGCAAAAGGTTGATTTACATATTTATTCATATTTTCACTAACAATTTTTTAAATGTCAGTACGCGCGTCATTTTTCATTAAAACAACGTACTGAAAGCATTTATATTCTTTAAAAAGTTTTTAAATTTTTCACGCAATTTAAAGCGTTCAGTTTTATATGGTTTTATTGCAAACCAAAGTGCATAACTACAGTTAACAACATGATTTTTCTCCCGAATATTCCAAATACAATTCTGCTGTTTTGGATCAAATAAATGGCGGGTTAAATCAAGATATTATGGTCATCCTGCAACCAGTTAAGTGTGAAGATATCTCTTGTCAAAGGCAACGTACAAGATGAATAAAGGTTAAATTTCAATTGGAATCATTATTGATCAAAGCCACAATGGCTGATTTTGGCGTTATCTTAATTGCTCATTTTTCAAACTTCAAGTTTTTTTCTGTATAAATACAAAAATCCTGACAAAGCAGGATTTTTGTACACATTTTTTTATTTGGCTTTATCTACAAAAAGTTGGGTACTGTAATTTTCAGTTGATAATTTATTAATTTTCTTTTGCCCTGTTTGCCCTGACAAAGCTTGCGTATATTTCAAAAATGCTTCCGCATAATCTAAACCCACATTCGTACGACGTGCACCTGTAATTGTGCTTAGAGTGGTATAGCCATCTTTACCATTTGCTAAAAAATCAATCGTCACGATTTTATAAGTTTTATTCAAATCTAATGCTTCATATTTTCCTGTTGCATTACGTACTTGTATTTGACTTAAACGTTGTCCTTTATTTTTATTAAAATCAACGTTCCAACGCAGCCCACCTGTATAAGGGTAGCTTCCTGTATTATTTTGTACAACGACGCTATCCATCGCATCTTCTAGCGTTGCTTTGACTTCTGTACCTGTCATATTGAGCTGTACCAAGGTATTTTTAAACGGTAAAACGTTATAAATTTTCCCTACCGTAACATCACCTTGTGCAACATCTTCTCGTACACCACCACCATTTTGGAAAGAAATATCTGCTCCAAAAAATGCTTTACCTTGTTGCAAGAAAGCTTCAGCAATTATTTGTTGAATATCGCCACCATGTTGATCAACATGGTTATTTTTATTACAAATATCACCTAAAGTTGAGCGTCCTATATCACGTTGTGTTCCTGGTACACGACGAGAACAAAGATTATCCGTAGCCTGTCCAACCACTTCTTCTGCAAATTTTTGTTTTTGAATCTGATAAGGTTTTAAAAGACTTAATGTTTTAGAGTCTGGTTGTATAAAATCTAATGGTGCTTGATCTATTTTTATCTGATTTTTAATGATATTTTTCTCATTTTCAGAAACATTGATAATTTCACTACGTGTATAGGTTTTTTGTTGTTCTATATTTTTATTTTGATTGTATTTTTTTAAATTTTCATTGTACTTTTGAATATCAACTGTGCGTTTAATATCATCACCGAGTAATACATGTGGTGTACCACTACAACTTTCTATCTGACCTTCAGGATTAAATTTTACGTTTAATTCACCAACAATATTGCTATATTCCCATGCCTGTGCAATACACACCAAATCCCCATTTTTATTTTTAAGTCGGGTCGGATAATCACCCTCTGGACTTAAACTATATTTTTCCAAAATTTTTGGACCTAATAAAGTATGTGAATCTCCGCCAATAATGACATCCACATCCGTCAAAGATGTCGCTAATTTTTGGTCTAAATCATATCCAACATGAGTTTGTAAAATAATATTATGAATGCCCTGCGCTTTTAATTGATTTATTTCTTTTTGTGCTGTTTCAATTTCATCAGCAAATAAGGTATCTGTATTGGGTTGTGAAGAGTTTTTTGTTTTATTTGCGATGGTTAATCCAATTACAGCAAACTTTACACCATCTTTTTCAAAAATTTGTGATTTTTGAATGCGTTGTGTTTGATATAACGGAGAAGATGCACCAAAAGTCACATTAGCAGATAAAATTTTTGTTTTATTTTCACAAGTGCCTTGATCTAAAAAATCTATAAACTTTTTCAAACCTGCATCAGTTGAGTCAAATTCATGATTTCCTGGTGTAAAAGTATCAAAACAAACGCTATTCATAGCATCTGCATCTGCCTTACCCTCTGTCAAGTTATAATATAAATCGCCTGTTGTTGCATCGCCTGCATGCATCTTAAAAACATTTTTCTTTTCTGCTTGAACTTGATGAATAAAAGCAGCCACACGTGCAAAGCCACCTTTACTTGCATTAAATTCTTCATCGCCTTTGCCAACATTCATTTTTAATGTAAAGCCATCTTTATCTTCGTCTAAATGAGAGTGATGGTCATTAATATGTACGATATTCAGCTCTAAATTTTTATTTTGAGTGGGTGGTGTAATGACTGTCACATTATCTTTATCATCATTACATGCTGTCAAAGTCACTGATAATGCTAAAATAACCAACGTACTTTTTTTATTTGGAAGATGCATTTATATTCTCTAATCGCTATAAATTATGTTTCTAGTGTGCAATTTATATATGTCGATTTAATGAATATTATTTAAACAACCTTCAAGTGATTTATAATTGATTTGGTATTTTTTCATTTTAAAATCCTCAATGTTCTTAAAACTTAAAAAAAATATAAATCAGCATATTAAAAACAAAAAAAAAATGATCTTTAAGAAAAAAATCTATTGATTATTCAATATATCCCAAATGATCTTGTCAGGTATTAAAGCTCTCATTATAAAATTATATTGACCATTCAGCGTTTAATATTTGATCATTATCACATTATTATGTTAAAACAGATAAAAACTTATGAATTCAATTGGATAAAAGTTTAGGGAATAAAAATGAAAAGAAATTTATTTTTAGCCTGTACTTTCGGCATTTTTATGTCTCCTACAGTGCAAGCGAAACAAAATGTCTGTGTATTTGATCTTTTAGGTAAAGCAGGTGAATCGTACAAAGTTATGGAAGAATGGGCTTTGGCTGCGAAAGCTTGGGGAGCAGATATCAATTTAATTCCTTATAAAACAGAAGAACAAGCAGACAGCGACTTTAAAACTGACAAATGTGATGCCGTTGCAATGACTTCAATGCGTTCACGTGAATACAATAAGTTTGGCGGTTCAATTGATGCTGTAGGCAGTGTTCCTACTTATGCAATTGCACAAAAAGCGATTGCTTATGCGCTAGATAAACGTAATGACAAGCGCCTCATTTCTGTTAAAAATGGCGTAAAATATGAATTAGCAGGCATCAGCCCTTTAGGCATGGCTTATATTTTTGTTCGTGATCGCAAAATTGACTCATTTGACAAAGCAAAAGGGATTAAGTTTGCGTATTTACACTATGATATCGCTCAAAAAGCTGCTGTAGATCGTGTGGGGGCGATCGGTGTTCCCTCTGATTTATCTAATTTTGTAAAAAGATTTAATTCAGGTGAAGTTGATTCAGTCCCAGCACCAGCTTATGCATTTAAACCTTTAGAAATCCAAAAAGGCTTAGGCGCGAAAGGTGCTATGTTTACTTATCCTGTCATGCATGTCACGGCTGATGTTATTATTAAAGCCGATCAATTTCCAAATAATTTTGGCAGCCAATCACGGACTTGGTCTTTAAAAAGAATGCCACAAACTTTTAAATTGATTGAGCGTTTAGAAGCGGAAATTCCAGCCAAATATAAACTTAATATTTCAAAAGAAGATGAAATTAAATACCAAAAATTATTAAGAGAAGTACGGATTGAACTTATCGAACGTGGTGTATACGATGCAACCATGATGTCTGTACTCAAAAAAGCACGTTGTACTGTGGATCGTACCAACTTTGAATGCTCTTTACCTGACGAATAAAGCTGAAAAATTTGTCTACTTTTTTGTTCTCTTCATAAATCTGTCATTAATTTTTTAGCTTTTGACAGATTTTAACTTGAAACAATGTAAGTCAAAACATATTTACTTGTAATAAGAAATATACGAATACGTTCAATTTTTTATATCGTTTTTTGTTTTTTTAAATGCTTTAATTGTGATAAGCGTAAAAGTTCAAAAAAAAGTAAATAAAATACAAAAACTTATTTCACGATAATTTTTTACAACTGCTTACTATTACTGTGAAAAATAAAATAATGCAATGGTAGAATATATACAAAAAAATGGAGTAAAAGCTCTATTTTTTTTAAAAAAATTTGATTAAGATTGCGTTTAAAAGAAACTCCAATTATGGACGTATAATTGACAAGGATCAAAATATGAAAAAAATAGCTTTAGCTGCTGCAACAACAATCATAGGTTTAAGCACAACAACTGCAAATGCAGCAATTGATATTTGTGTATTTGACTTATTAGGTAAATCTGGTGAATCTTTCCAAATGGCACAAGAATGGGCTCTTGCTGCTAAAGGCTGGGGTGCTGATGTTAACTTAATCCCTAAACAAGATGAAGCTGTTGCTGATAACGATTTTAAAGCAGGTAAATGTGATGGCGTATTCATGACAGCAATGCGTGCACGTCAGTATAACAAATTCGTTGGTTCAATCGATTCTTTAGGTGGTGTACCAAGTAACGGTATTGCACAAAAAGCAATTACTTTTGCTTTAGATGCTCGTAATGCTGGCAAAATGGTATCAAACTTAGGCGGCAAAAAATATGAAGTTGCTGGTATTGCACCACTAGGTTCAGCTTTCATTTTTGTACGTGATAAAAATATTGACTCAATTGAAAAAGCGGCAGGTAAAAAGTTTGCTGTTCTTGGCTATGACCAAGCTCAAAAAGTCATTGTACAACGTGTAGGTGCACAAGCGGTTATTTCAGATATCTCAAACTTTGCTGCGAAATTTAATAACGGTCAAGTTGATATGATTGGCGCACCAGCATATGCTTATAAACCTTTAGAATTAAACAAAGGTTTAGGTACCAATGGTGCTGTATTTAACTTCCCAGTGATGCAAATTACGGCTGATTTCTTGATTCGTCCAGAGAAATTCCCAGCAGGATTTGGTCAAAAATCACGTGACTACTTCATTAAAAACTTACCAAAAAGTTTTGCTATGATTAGCCGTTTAGAATCATCAATTCCAGCAAAATACAAAGTAAATTTAACTGCTGATGATAAATTGAAATATCAAAAAATGATGCGTGATGGTCGTTTAGAGTTAACAAAAATGGGCGTCTATGACCCTGCAATGATGTCAGTATTGAAAAAAGCACGTTGTTCTGTCGATAAAGCGAACTTCGAATGCTCTTTAGCTGGCGAATAATATTGATTTAAAAAGAAAAACCCAGAATTCGTTCTGGGTTTTTTTAATTTTATTTTCTGTCATTTAAGTCATTGTTGAATCAATGATTAAGTCTTAATCTTGTATAAAATTGATATTTTAAGCTGATTTATTTTTTGCTTCGTTGAAAAGTATATCCAATAAAAAATGCAGAATTTAAGCCAGCAATATCAACCTAGTTCTATTTTTGAATGAAAAAAATATTCAATTCAACATAGAACAAAACAATAAATTGATCATGGAAAGGAAAAAATAAAATGCAATGGTCTAAGATGCTCTTAGTTACAGCAGGCTTATGTGCAGCGGTGTCAACTGCTCAGGCAAAACAAGTCATCTGTGTATTTGATTTGGTGGGTAAAAATGGTGATGTTTTTAATTTAATGAAAGATTATCAGCTTGCTGCAAAAGCTTGGGGCGCTGATATTGAACTCAAAGTAAATCAAAACGAAGGTGTTATCGCAGAAGATTTTAAAGCAGGTAAATGTGATGGTATCAGTGTCACAGGTATGCGTGGTCGCCAATTCAATAACTTTACAGGATCACTTGATGCTATTGGTGCCATCCCCGACCTCAATCTTGCTGTTAAAATCATGCAAGGTTTAACATCTCCAAACTTTGCTAAACATATGGTCAATGGTCAATATGAAGTCGTTGGTGTCATTCCTGTAGGTGATGCCTTCCTCATGGTAAATGACCGTAATATTAATACTGTTGCGAAAGCAGCAGGTAAAAAAATTGCAGTTTTAGACTATGACCAAGCACAAAAAATCATGGTGCAACAAGTAGGTGCACAAGCCGTTAGTGCTGATGTCACAAACTTTGGAGCAAAGTTTAATAATGGACAAGTTGATATTATTGGTGCTCCAGCAGCCGTGTTTAAACCTTTAGAGTTGCATAAAGGTCTGGGCTCAAAAGGTGCGATTGTGAATTATCCGATCTTACAGGTCACAGGTAATTTAATTATTCGCACTGATAAATTCCCAGCAGGTTTTGGTCAAAAATCACGTGATTGGGTACGTTCACAGCTGCCTCGTGCATTTACGATCATTGGTAAAATGAAAGCTGATATTCCTGCTAAATACTGGATGCAAGTACCTGAATCAGACAAAGCTGGTTATCAAAAATTAATGCGTGAATCACGAATTAGTTTGACCAAACAAGGCGTCTATAGCAAACCAATGATGAAGCTTTTATGGCAATTCCGTTGTAAAAATGACCCTAAAAACTTTGAATGTGCATTACAAGATGAGAACTATAAATAATTTTAGTTTAAATCCGATAAATTTAGTCTGATTTTACTTTAAAGTCGACTCACTGACCATATATTGAGTATGCTATACTAAATATATGGTCTTTTCATTTAAGCCATTTGAATTTGAGGAACAATCGCATGAATGCCCAAGCACTTGAGCTCACAGACAACGCTGCAAATAAAGTTCGCCAACTTCGTGATAGCGAAGGTAATCAGGATTTAATGTTACGTGTCTATGTAACAGGTGGTGGCTGTTCTGGTTTTTCTTATGGTTTTAATTTTGCAGAAAATATGAACGAAGATGATGCAGAATTTATAAATGGCGATGTCAAAATGTTAGTTGACTCCTTAAGTTACCAATATCTAGTTGGTTCAAAAGTTGATTATATTGAAGGCTTAGAAGGTTCTCGCTTTATTGTTGATAATCCAAACGCAACAACAACTTGCGGTTGTGGATCTTCATTCTCTATCTAATTTTTGTTTTAAAAATAAAATCTCCCCTATTCTAAGAACTAGGGGAGATTTTTTTATTCATCGATTTTAATAAATAAAGACTTTATAAGAATCAAATCATTAAACTTTGGCAACTACTGATGCACTTGCATCAATTTTTTCAGACTCGTCATCATTCATAATTAAAGCGACAGCAATTGCAGTAATGAGAACAGGTAAACCAACAGCCATAAAGTTAAAATGCGCAGGTAAACTCATTCCGAGTAAACCACCAATTAAAATAGGTCCAACAATCGCACCCATACGACCAATTGCAGAAGACCAGCCAATCCCTGTAGAGCGAATTGCCAATGGATAATATTGTGCAACATAACTATACAATAGCATTTGTGAGCCAATAGATGCAGCACCAGCTAAAAAGACTAAAATATATAAAAGAAATTGGTTTGATTGAAAGCCCATCAAGCTCATTACAATCGCCCCCATAATTCCTAAACACATTAATACAGGTTTCAGATGGAAACGATCAGCCAAAATCCCTCCTCCCACAATCCCAACAACTGCTCCGACATTCATCACCATCATGAACATCAAGCTATTATCCATTGAATAACCTGCTGCCATCATCAATTTTGGCAACCAGCTACTCAAGGCATACATTGTCAATAAACATGTAAAAAATGCTAACCAAAACAAAAGTGTATTTGTTGCACGTCCACGACGGAATAAACTAACCACATTCGCTGCTTCAGGAACTTCAACTTTTGGCAAAGTAAAAGTCGTCTTTTCAGTGACAGTTAAATTCGGTGCAAGACGACGCACAATACTACGCGCTTTTTCTTGCTTATTTTCTTTCACAATAAATGCTAAAGATTCAGGTAAGAACTTCCAAATCACAGGTAATAAAAATAAAGGAATACCAGCAATAAAGAACATCACTTGCCAACCAAAACTTGGAGTAAACCATGAACCTAATAAAGCAGCCATGACGCCACCCACTGCATAACCACTAAACATTGTTGTTACTAATGTACTGCGCATTTTAATTGGTGCATATTCGGAAGTTAATGCAACCAAATTTGGCATTACACCGCCAATACCTAAGCCTGCTAAAAAACGTAAAATTGCAAATTCAGTTGGATTTGAGGCAAAGCCTCCAGCAAATGTTAAACCACTAAATAATACAATACAGATCATAATAACTTTTTTACGCCCAATTTTATCAGCCAAAGAGCCAAAAAACATTGCGCCAAACATCATGCCTGCTAATGCAGTACTCGCAAGCATTCCTGCTTGTACTGCACTTAAACCCCAATCTTGCATTAATAGAGGTAACACTACCCCATTAATTGCTAAGTCATATCCATCAAATAAAATAATCAATAAGCACCAAGCCACTACATTGAAGTGAAACGGGGTAAATTTCGCCTTATCGACTACAGAATTAATATCTATGTTTTCCATTGTCATCGTTCTCATCTCCCATGAGTACTTGTCCAGATTTCTCACATGAATTTTCAAGTAAAATTCAAGGTTGGCGCAATATACGCAAGACAAAGTTTATGAGCAATTAGACATAGGGATAATAAAAATTTATAGATATATAAAAATAGTAAATATATGATTTTTAATTTAAAAAATATGAATAAACAATCTTCGTTTATGCTGTATTATTTTCTAATTTTCGCTTTCTTTCCCCCATAAAAAAAGCCCCCTCGCTTTGAGGGGGCTTTTAGATTTAAAAGCTGGCGATGACTTACTCTCACATGG
>NZ_JACAIJ010000030.1:0-11937 GCF_030325485.1 Acinetobacter sp. R933-2 | reverse complement strand
GTCCTTTTTATTTCAAATAGTTAAAAAATTTCACACATTCCCAAAAACAGCAAAAAGCCGACTAGGAAACAAGTCGGTTTTTTATTGAACAGATTTGTCACTTTCAGCCAATAAAATTGACCAAAAAAACTCTATTCAACTTGAGTGATACAATTATGTGATACATTATTGTATATACAAATTTGAATGTTTTTTATGGAACTGTATTTCGAATGGGATGAGGCGAAGAACCAAAAGAATCAGAAAAAACATGATGTATCTTT
The DNA here is from genome assembly GCF_030325485.1 of Acinetobacter sp. R933-2. Lineage (NCBI taxonomy): Bacteria > Pseudomonadati > Pseudomonadota > Gammaproteobacteria > Moraxellales > Moraxellaceae > Acinetobacter > Acinetobacter sp. R933-2. Next base: position 11,674 of record NZ_JACAIJ010000030.1, on the reverse strand, counting down.
TGAAACGGCAAGCCTTGTTTTCGATGATCCTTTAAGGATCTCAATCCAAGATCGACATACCAATGGTGAGGAGCGTTGGCAAACTATTGGTATGGTTAAAGGCGTACTGATGTTATTAGTGGCTCATACCATCTTTGATGAAGATGACTGTGAAATCATAAGAATCATTAGTGCAAGGCAAGTCACCAAAGCGGAGCGAAATCAATATGAGCATGGTTAGATATACACGCAAAGAACTGAATGAAAACTTCAGTGACAAGCAAGATGCTGAAATTAAACGCTTGCTTGCAAAGGGAACTGTACCAGATGAACAATTAGACTTATCTGATATTCCCGAAATTACCGACTGGAGCAATGCTGTTCGCCATGAGCAATTTTATCGTCCAGTGAAGCAACAAACCTCTGTTCGTCTTGATGCTGATGTACTGGCATGGTTAAAAGCACAAGGAAAAGGCTATCAGACACGCATGAATAAAATTCTGCGTGAAGCAATGTTAAAAGATTTAAAAAATCACCCATAAAAGTGGGAGCAATAAGCTCCCACTTTTCTATTCTTATAAAAATTAATTTATTATTAAGATAGATAATAATGTTTAATTCAGTAATTATTTATAAATTTTTCCTTAAACATAGGTGTTAATAATTTATTTCCATATTCATTTAAATGGTCTCCATCAAAATAAATAGATCTTTCATTAAAAACAGAAATACATTCATTATTTTTACATAAAATATTAGTTGGATCTAAAACTTTTCCATTACATTTATTGGCACTTTCAGTAATAATTTCTCTTATTTTTCCAGTCCTATTTAAATAGCTTTCATATGAAATTGATGTTTTTTCATTACTATTGTAAATATTATTTTTAATTACTCTTTGAGGAGCATTAAAACCAAGCTCAGGAATAGGCTGTATAACATACAGTCTATTGCTTGTAGAAATTTCACATAAAGTTTTTTCTAAATTTTTTTCAAATGAAATTAGCCTATTTTTTTGAGAAATTTCTGGATTATTTTCAAAATATACTAATGGTTTTGGCCCATCAATAGGCATTCTATCTGGGTCATTTTCACCAATTAAATAAGTTGCATATCTTGCCACCAAAATAACAGGAATGTTTTTATATTTGTGAGATTTAATAAGATCTAATCGCTTTCTATTAATATTTGGGCATAATGATTTTTTATCATAATATTCCATGTTATATATCAAAGGACATAATGATGTAGATAATATAACAACTCCTTCTGATTCTAAATTAAATAAAGGTGTAATAGAAGTTATCAAAGAATTAGCATGACTATCACCTATAATAATAGCTTTAATATTAGAAGGATTACCGATGGTACATTCATATAACTCTTGTTTATCGCACTTATAAGGATTTGAGTTCCTTTTATCCTGTTCAACAACTTGCACAATTTCTGAAAATCGTGAAGCTATTCCATCAGATTTCTTTATAGTGTAACCACATGCAAAAATCACTAAAAAAATGTATAAAGGCTTAACTTTGTATATATCTTTCCAAGATATATATCTAAAAAAATTAATTTTTTCAATAAATTGATAACTTAAAAACCCAAGTGCTATTGAAATTGGAATTCCATACATCCACCAATTTTTAAGTTCAAAATAAAATCCAAAAACAACCAAAGGCCAATGCCATACATAAATAGAATAAGACCATTTCCCTATATAATTAAAAGCGGGGTTATTGATGATGAGGTTATTTTGGAAGTTACTTACAATAATTAAATATGCACCAAGTACAGGTATTAGTGCCATATAACCAGGCCATAATGTATCTTTTGACATTAATAAATATGAAACAAGAATAAATATAATGCCTAACAATTGAATTGTAACTTGCTTAATTTTCTTTCGAATATGCCAGGGATATAGGAAAGCCAATCCACCTAGTAGCATCTCCCAGGCTCGGCTTGTTAGTAAGAAATAAGCAGTTTTACTATCTTTGTAGGTTGCATAAACACAGTAGATAAAACTTGCTAGAAATAAACCTATAACAACACGTTTTAGATTGTTAAGGCTTAAATATTTTTTAAGAGCAATAATTATTATTGGAAAGAAAATATAGAATTGCCATTCAACAGATAAAGACCAAGTGTGAAGAAGCCACTTAGTATGCTCTGCAGTATCAAAATAACCTCCACCTTTTGAAAATAAAAGGTTTGAGGTAAATAAAGAACTTTTTTCAATTTGTATTCCTAAATCACGATAGTCACTAGGAATTAAGTAAAACCAACCGAATATAATTAAAACAACTGACATGGCTGCTAGTACTGGAACAATTCGATTTGCCCGAGCACTATAAAATTTAAATAAATTAAAGTTATTATTTTCTACGCCATTAAAAATAATTGATGTCATTAAAAAACCAGAGATGACAAAAAAAACATCCACTCCAGCAAATCCACCAGGCAACCATTGTGAATTAAAGTGAAAAATAACAACAGCAAGAACGGCTATAGCTCGTAGTCCGTTAATATCGTATCTAAATTGCATGTAAAAGAAGTGATGGAAGTCTGAAGTTAGCGTATTTTATAGGTTAATTAGATCTAAGTCAGAATTAATAGTTATCTTTAACATTCCCTAAAATTAACATAATACGCCTTATGCGAAATCTTAAAATTTAGTCATGCTTTTTAGTCATGACTAAATTTTACATCCTCATCCCATAATCCCGATCATTGTCTTGATCCTTTTGATTTTCCTTTGCCTTTTCTCGTTCTTGTTGCTGTTGATACGCTCTTAATTGCGCCACGGCATTTAAAAACTCCTGCGCCTTTTTAAAATTCTCATTTAAATCAGGATGATTCTTTTCAATATGTCGAATTACAACCTCACGCCCGAAACGCTCATCAGATACAAGCCGTGACCGTTTTTCAGTCTTGGTATGCTCATGCAAGGCACCAATGTCTTGATGCTGTCGAACCAACTGTTCACGCTGTTCTTCCCACGCAGTACGACCAAACAACATCGGCTTATTCTGATCCAAATTCTCAACTTGCTGACGAATCCCGGCACCTTGCTCCTTATACTTTTTCAACTCCTGCTTAATGGTCTGATCCACATATTGAATCCGGTATTTTTCAAACAACTGCTGATATTCGGCAGTCGTTTGTTTCGCTTCCTCTATTTTCTGATCCACAATTTCTTGTTTTTGTGCGTGGGTTAAAGGCTTTGGCTGCTCTTGTTGCTGTTCCCGATCCAACCTTGCCAAATGTTGTGGTAAATACTCAAGGTGCTGATCCAAAGATTGATTGGCTTCCCGATACGCCAATAAAAAATCTTTTGAGGTCTGTTTCTGACTATCAATCCATCCCAAATGCTTTTCAGGGCTTCGATCAATACCTTGATCAGCAAGACTACGATGATCCACCCGGTCTGCATGTCCATATTCGGCTAAAAAGGCATTCTGTAGATCTGCAAAGCGTTCTCTTAACTCAACCAATTCAGTTTTACGCTGTTCCGCACTCTTAGCAGTATTGGACTTCTGACAACCGCCACGTTCAGGATGCTTGCTGTTATAGCGTTTAAAAAATTGATCTGCACCTCGATCTATCCCATCCTGTATCCGTTCACTAAACATAATATGGGCATGCGGTTGTTCACCCTCTTCAATACTGGCTTTGGGATTATGAATCGCCCAAGTATAGGCATGCTGATCCCCTAATTCCTGTTCAACAAAAACCTGAACCAGATCCTGCCGCTGCTTAGGTGTAAGTTCCCTCGGCAAAGCAATTTCAATCTCGCGATAGGTTGCACCATTTTTTCTTTCAAACTCATCGGCACATTGCCAAAACAAATTTGGGTTGCCCTGCGCCCATTTGGGCATATTGCCATGTTCAACCGCTTCCAGTTTTTCTTGATGCTTGACCTTGTATTCACCCTCACGCTCAATATATTCAGCATGTGCCAATGCCTTGCCTTTGCCACCCACTTTGACGGATAAGTGATAACTTGCCATGTTCGCTTTTGCCTGTGCCTGTGCTTGTGCTGTTGGGAGTACAGAGGGTGAAACCCTTTGTCGCGCTTAGGTTTCTTGACAAAGTCAGAAACTACTAAGTGCGCATTCTGAATTTTAGCACGCTTTCAAATCCATGCTACACTCAAATCAAGATGCACGCTTATGATGGTATTTGTATGACAAGCAAAACTGAATTACCCAATGGACACTTACAATTCTTAAAGGCACTGTCGCGCCCCACCGACTACCAAAAACTCCTCATTGAACTCTATGAAAAAACCGAGCGCAGTCCCATCGAAGAAAAAAAACTGCATGCCCTAATCCGCACCGAAAAAGCCAATATCCGAGCCAACAAAGCCAAAAAGGATATGCAGCACTTACTCAATGCTGAGAACAAAAAACAACAAGCACAGCAACGCAAAGACCGAACCAAACGCTTGATTGAACTGGGTGCATTATTCGATATTGCCCATCTCGGACACCATGACCCTGCCACATTGGTCGGCATGCTGAATAACATCAGCACTGCAATCGCACCAGACAGCGATAAATGGACGAATTGGCACAAACAAGGGGTTTCTATCCTCCACGAACGAAAACAGGCTAAAAACGCAAAACAAGCGCAATCAGAGGATCAAAATCACTGATCTCAACAAAATAGATCCATTTAAAACACAATGCAGTTTTTCAAAATACCCAAACAAGATCATTTTAAAGGGAGTGGATTTGTACACCTGATCCACTCAATTAATCTAAGACATCAAGATAAGTAACTGTAACCTATAAAAATATGGAATGAATCTTTAATCATTAAGCGAGTGTCTACGAGCGACACAAAGAAAAGTCGAGCCTAGACTCTCTGAAAAACTGCTTTTTAGGGCTGTATAGCCTAAAAAAGCATAAATTACATGTTTAAACTGACTTCTAGATCGAGCGAAGCGAGCAAAAAGCTTGATGAGCGAAGCGAATTCATTATGCTTTTGCCTTTGCTTTTGCTCTTTTTAACTTCACGAAAACATGAACTAAAAAATTGCTCCAAGAATCGAGCGAAAGCGAGATTCAATAGAGTTTGAGCGTAGCGAAAACATAGGGCAATTTTTAATGTTTGATGTTTTTATTAAAATTTAAAGTTTTTAATGAGCTTTTGTCTGATCTGAAAGCCTTATATAGCAAGGTTTATATGATGTATATAGCACCGTTTATCGACCTATATAGCACCGTTTATCGACCTATATAGCACCGTTTATCGACCTATATAGCACCGTTTATCGACCTATTGACACCATCATTAGATAATGGTTTTATAACACTATAAAAATATGGTGGTGCTATATGAAAGAAATAGTAGTAAAAGATAATGCCCTCATCAATGCTAGTTATAATCTTGACCTTGTTGAACAACGATTAATTCTTCTAGCAATAATTGAAGCAAGAGAAACAGGTAAAGGAATCAATGCTAATGATGCTTTAGATGTACATGCTTCAAGTTATATACATCACTTTAATGTAGAAAAACACACAGCATATTCTGTTTTAAAACAAGCTGCTGATGATCTTTTTGAACGTAGATTTAGTTATCAATTCACTAATGAAAATGGTAATACTGAGTATGTTAAATCAAGATGGGTTAGTGAAATTAGATATGTGGAAAATGAAGCTCTTATTAAATTAATTTTTGCTCCATCAGTTGTGCCGTTAATTACCCGTTTAGAGAAACATTTCACCAGTTATGAATTAAAACAAGTAAGCCAATTATCTAGTAGATATGCTGTACGTTTATATGAATTACTTATTGCTTGGCGTAGTACAGGAAAAACACCTTTATTTAATTTAGAACATTTCAGAAATCAATTAGGTATTGCTGATGATGAATATAAACGTATGGAGCTTTTTAAAAGACGAGTTTTAGATGTAGCTGTAGCCCAAATTAATGAGTTTACAGATGTTACTGTTGAATATGAGCAGCATAAAAAAGGGAGATCTATTGCAGGATTTAGTTTTAGTTTCAAACAAAAGCAAAAACCTAAAAAATTAGATACTAAAAAGCTAGAGTTATCAGAAAAACAGTTGGATTTATTCTCAACAAAGTTAGCTCATGATCCTGTATTTGCAGGTAGATTTAGTGCTGTTGGAGAAACCTATAATGAATTTGCTAGTCGAATTAAAACACAGCTAAAAAACCCTAGTAATGTGGAAAAATACTCTGCCTATTTAGACAAACTAGGATTGAAAATCTAATCTATAATATGTCTATTAGACAGCCGATTAGGCGTAAAGTTTTTACAAGTTTAGGCATGGTTTTACATAATGAAAAGTCTTTCTGTTTTAGAGTTATCTAAGCTATATGGAGTAAATAGACAAACTATTTACAATCATATAAATAAAGGAATATTAAGTAAAAATTCAGAAAATAAAATTGACTTTTCAGAAGCAATCAGAGTATTTGGAGAGCCTAATAAAAAACAGAATGTAAAAGAATCTGTAAAAATAGACAGTCCTGTTTCGACAGAACTTTTACTACTTAGGCAACAAATAGACATATTAAAAAATCAACTATCTGATGCCAAAGAACGTGAATCATTTTATCAAAACCAAATAGAAACAATGCAACGCTTATTAGAAGCTCCTAAAGACTCTGATATAGCACCATTTATCGACCCAAATTCAAAGGATAAAGAGCCACTAGACCAAAATGAAACAGCACATAATAAAGATATAAATATATCTAATACTAATAGACCTCCAGATCCTAACTATGACGTTTTGACTACTCAAAAATATCTAGGGGAAAAGCCTAAAAGAAGAGGGTTATTAGGGCGTTTAGCAAAAGCCGTTTTTGATAATTGATTATTCACTGTAGCTAATGAAAATCGTGGAACAACGGTTAGGAAGTAAGCGTGGAACGTGAAGAATCCATAAAAAAGCCCAACTTGTTCAAGTTAGGCTTTTTTATGGATTGCAATATACTGATTTAAATCAAGTTATGTATTGCATTTCGCATAAGGCGTATTATGTTAATTTTAGGATAAGTTAACTAGCTTCATCAAAATTCTTATCTATTATCTGGTTATTACTTTTTAGATTTTTCGACATTTTATTCCTGATAATGACATCACTGTTAATGATATGATCCCCCCCAATTATCTTATTATTTTGTTCATCTTTCTTTTTCAGTGTAACCCTTACACTTAAAGCAAATAAAGCAACTAACGTAGCCAAAAGGGCTATTAATGTTGGTACAACAATACCTGTTAAAAATTTGTCATTAGCTATATGTGATAAATTTGGCATCCTTTGGGTAACCGTTGTTAAGAACGTAAATACTGCTACCAATACAGCAAGTGTTAATGACATCGTGTGGATCACATCATTTTTAGTATCAAGTCTTATTCTTTGCTCTTCAAGAATCTGTAATTTTTGTTCTCTTGGTAGCTCTTCTTTTAGTAAAGGGTTTAGTAAATCACAGAAACTTGCTTTAGATTCTACAGGAATGAAACTAGAGTCCATTACTTCTTTTATTAACTCTTCAGCCAATTCTTTGTTCGTATAGATATCATTAATATCAACAGAATATTTTCGAGCAGTGGCAGATCTTAACGCTGTTAATACATCTAAATTTGGTAAATTTCTTTGAGAAATTCCTGATCTGAGTGAATAAATTAATTCTCGATTAACAGACAGTACTTTTTGTATGTATGCTTGTGTCTGCTTACTTTTAAAAAGATAATTTGTTATAAACCAAACAAGGAAACCACTAATAGAACCTCCAACAATACCAATAAACCAATTGTTGTTAATAATTTCTAGCATGAAAATACTTTTAATAAAGATAATTAATTTCAGTACTTTGCCAAAAAAATAAAATAAATACTAGAATGGATTAAAAATTTTTATTTAACAAAAAGCTCTTATGCGCCCCCTTTCAATATTTGAATTTTCCACTAAACCACTATCCATTTAACATAATGGCGATTATACGAATTGAATTTTTCTTCATCTAGGAATATAGTGTGATTAACAATGTTAATCACAGGAGCTTAACATGGCTTCAAATGCACTAGTAACTACTCGCATTAATGAAAACATTAAGCATGAAGCAACAGAAGTTCTTGCAACAATGGGCTTAACTGTCTCAGATGCAGTTCGCTTGTTGTTAACCAAAGTCGCGAAAGAAAAGACCCTGCCTTTTGAAATTTGGCAACCCAGTGCTGAAACCATTGCTGCAATGGAAGAAGATCTAAGCAAAGCAAAGAGCTTCACTTCTGTAAAAGATTTGATGGCTGATCTAAATGCGGACGATTAAGTACACATCAGCATTTAAGAAAGACTATAAGCGTGAGAAAAAAGGGCAGCATCGAAATACAGTAGATGCTGAACTACAAACTGTTTTAGAGTTATTGCAAGCTGATGAAACCTTACCTGAAAAGTATCGTGACCATGCTTTGGTCAGTAATTGGGTAGGTCATCGTGACTGCCATATCAAACCAGATCTTGTTTTGATTTATAAAAAGACAGAGGAAGGAGAACTACTAATTTTGAAATTAGTTCGGTTAGGTAGTCATAGTGAATTAGCGATTTGAGTTACCTGATTTTCAATCAGGAAAATTTAAAAATTATCTTCAAAAATGGGAGCTTAGCTCCCATTTTTAGTCTTTAATGCGCTTTTTCGCTTCGTCATAAATTATGCTGTCATCTCGTTTCCCAACGGTGATAAGCAAGATAACTACCTGATCATCTTTGACTTGATAAACTAGTTGGCTCCTGCCTTTAATAATTTAATTTTATAGCAGCCTGAGAGATCACCTCTGAGCATATTCTTGGGAATATGTGGCTGTTCTATGATCTTGGTAAGGTTTTTCTTAAATTGATTTCTTATAGTACTAGGAAGCTTTTCCCATTCAGTTGTGAAGTCCTTATGACGTAAAAACTTATAAGTCATCTAAAGTAATTTTCTCGAACATTTCTTTAGGATCATTAATACGTTTACGAACAATCGCTAATAGCTCGGTATCCTCTTCTGAGAGTAAGGCTTTTTGTACAGGGAGTTTCCCTGTCGCTGCAATGTATTCAAGGACATTTGTAAAAAACTCAGTAGGTGTAATACCTTGTTCTCTAAGAACTGAATAAGATTTTTCTTTAAGGGCCTCATCGACCCTGAAATTAACAGTAGCCATTACTTTTCCCATTGATTGAATGTATGGAAATATTGTAATGCAAATTGCATTACACGGCTAGTTAGTATAATCGTTATTACATTAAATAAGTACAATTAGAAATAATCTAGTAATTTTTAAAAATTAAGTATCGTTTTATATAAACTAATACTTTAACATGCTAATTTTATTAGAGAAGTTGAATTAAATATGCAACAAAATACCACGGAAATCCAGTGTAATAATTGTTCTCAAAAATTGAGAATACCCTATGATAGAGGTAATCTAAAAGTCACATGTCCAAATTGTAAGACAAGCGGTATTTGGAGAGAAAATAGTAAATCTCATTCTTCTGATTTATTAAAAAAAATTATTACATCAAAAATAAATAACATTAGAAACTACACACCTAAAGTTGGTGTTTTTGGTGTAACAGGTGTAGGAAAATCTTCTTTATGTAATGCACTTTTTGGTCAAGATGTGGCTCCAGTCAGTGATGTAGCTGCGTGTACTAGAGAGCCAAAAGAAATATTTATAGGTAATGGAGGAGTAGGAATTAAGTTAATTGATGTCCCTGGCGTTGGTGAAACCATTGAACGTGATAAAGAATATTTTGAGCTATATAGAAAATTAGCACCAGAATTAGATTTAATTCTTTGGGTAATAAAAGCCGATGATCGTGCATATGCATCTGCTGAAAAGGCATATAGAGAGATTCTTTGTCCTAATTTAAAGAATTGTCCTGTCCTCTTTGTAATTAATCAGGTTGATAAACTAAACCCATTGAAAGATTGGGATTTAGAAAATAATAAACCGGGTGTAGATAAACAAAAAAATATTGATAAAAAAGTTGAAGAAGTTAGTAAAGCATTCAATGTATCCAAAGACTATATTGAGACTGTTTCTGTTGAAGAAAAATATAATTTAGTAAAGTTAATGGATGCAATAGTTGAAATCTTACCCAATGAAAAAAAGTATTCATTTGTAAGGGAAGCAAAGGAAGATGTAAAAAATGATGATATTAAACAAAAAGCAGAAAAAGGAATATGGGATTCTGTGAAAAAAATTGCAGGTGAAACTTGGGATTCTGTAAAAGATGTAGCAGTTGAAATTTTAACTGCTACAGCATTAGGTGTGATGAAAAAGTTTTGGGAAAAGGGGAAAAAAGGAAAGCTTTTTTGAGCCTGTAAATAGTTTTAATTTTTATACTTTTTTAACATCAAAGCCTAGACCAGAGTCTAGGCTTTGTGTGCTGTTTGCATAATTGGTATTATGTTAATTTTAGGAATATTAAATAAATTTTATTCACCTAGATCAGGTATAAATATTTTCCTCAAAGGAATTAAGGCTCTATATTGCGGGCTGAAACTGTCGTAATACCGATAAATTAAATTAATTATTTCTTTTCCATCAATTAATCTTAACTTAGATTTGTTTGTAGCCTTGTTTCTAGCTTGAATGGTATAACTACCTAAGTTAACAAATAAGGCATATTCTTCATCACCTAGTGTTCCAAGGAGTTGATTTATTTCTGGTAATCCATTAGATGTTAAGATTTTTTTACATTGTACTTTTATTATTGGGGGTTCAAAACCAAGTATGTCTTTATGGGCAATAATATCAACTCCACCATCCCCTGATTTCTGAGTAATTCTTGCTACATACCCCATGCATTCTAATAAGTGAGCTACAAATTCTTCAAATTGGTATCCATTTAAATTTTGATGTAATTTTCTGATAATAAAATCTTCTGTAGAAGTCTTAGTCGTTTCAGTAATTGCTTTAGTAGCAACTTCATCATCCGGGTTTTCATCTGATTCTTCTTCTAGATTGGGTAATAAATCAATATTTTCTTGTTCAAGATTAATTAATCCAAGAGATCCTAATATTTCATTTGCAGTATGAGGCTTAATTGCAAAAATACTAATAAAAGCACCTAGCTCATTTAATGTGGCTTGACTGAAACTATTTCTGGGAATTCCGTTTGGAGTAATCCACTCAACTTCTCTTCTATTTTTATAGTCATCATCTTCTAAATTACTTTGATACTCATAGTTACCCTTAATTATACCCACATAAATCATACGGTCTGTTTTTGATGGATAAATAACATAGTCATCTATTTGCATTTCATAAGTAAATCTAAAAAGGGGACTAGATTGTGCTCTTACAGATGCATCTGTTGCATTAGGTTGGTTCTCTTTTAAAGCAGCCTTAAACGAATCTCTATTAGGTGGTAATTTAGATAAATCCCCCAGTTCTGACCAACCAATTCCTATATAATTTTGTTCTATAGGTGTTAATCCTACTGATCGATCTATATGAATTCCCCAAATATTTTTATGCATTTCAGTAATCTCTCTAGCTTATTAAAATAGAGGAAAGATTAAATTATTTATCTAGTAAAGGCACGCCTATTTAACATAATAGAGGTTATGCGAAACGCTTCATTTAAGTCCTTTTTATTTCAAATAGTTAAAAAATTTCACACATTCCCAAAAACAGCAAAAAGCCGACTAGGAAACAAGTCGG
>NZ_JACAIJ010000002.1:224954-329806 GCF_030325485.1 Acinetobacter sp. R933-2 | reverse complement strand
AAACAAGGTGGCTTAACTAGAGCGGAATATCACTTATAAATACGCTTTTAGTTGTTCAAACAAGTGGGACCACCTCTTAATGATGTTGCAATGGATGAAAAACTAGGCACAAAATGGGGTGATGATATTAACTCATCTGTTACTGAAGTGGATTATGAACGTAAATCCAGCACGCCAATAGCTGAAACGCAAGTTCAATATGCCGATAAACAATATGAAGGCAAAGCTATTCAGGGAATTTCTGTTGCAGGTGGAAAAGTTAGTTTTACGATCATTGATGATCGTGGAGATCCCATTCCTTTATATCGTGTTGGGCAAAATTATTATTTAGCGGGTAGAGAAGGTCAAAGTTATCAGTTACATTATGAAAATAACACCAGCAAAACCTTTGAAATTGTCACAAGTGTTGATGGGGTAGATGTGATTAATGGTCGTGAGGCTTCACGTTCAAACTCAGGTTATGTTCTACACGCACATGATACTTTAACCATTGAAGGTTTCAGAAAAAGTGCTGATGCTGTTGCTTCTTTTACGTTTAGCAAACCTGAAGAATCTTATGCTGCAAACTCAGATCATGGTTCAATTTATAATGCAGGTGTAATTGGTATGGTTGTGTATGAACTTAAAGCTCCTGAAGATGAGGCTAAAGCTATCAATAAATATGCACCACCACCCAATGCTTTTCCAGCAGATAAAAATTAAATAATCACATTTTTAAGGTGTTTTGTGATGAAATAAAATGCCTTTTAACGATAAATGTAATAAAAAAGAGAGCTTTATGAAAAAAAATATCATGATTATTTTGAGTTTATTAAGTTTAAACTCGACCTATGTATTTGCAAATGCCTATGAGGACTCATTTAAAAATACAATAGCAACTCAGGCTACAGCCAATGATTTTATTAAAAATTATGAAATAACTTTGACAGAGTTGGAGAAAAAAATAGAAAATTGGCAGGCAAAGCCTGATGAAAGTCCTGAAGTTTGGTTTCCAATTTGTGTGGGTTATGAAAATATGGTGACTATTTTAAAAAATAATGAAAAGTATAAACAACAATTCAATGAGAGTAGCTTTGCTGCGGCAATGAATTTTGATGAAACTGTTGAAAACTATAAAACTGAAGTCGAACATGCAACTGACTTATGTCAAAAAGCGAAGAAAGCATTGCACTAAGTGTAAACGTTACATGTTGATTTCATTCAAAAATGAATGGTAGCGTGAAGCTACCATTTTTTTAACTGACCACCTCAATCGTACTCGCACCTGCGCCTAAGGGTTTGACTTGAATCTGCACAGGAATTCGTTCATGCATGTCCTGTATATGTGAAATCAGTACTACTTTACGTCCCTGATTTTGCAGTTGATCGAGTGCATTCATGACCATATGCAGTGATGAAGCATCGAGTGTGCCAAAACCTTCATCAATAAATAGCGATTCTATTTTCATGGAACCTGATGCCATATTGGCAATCGCCAAAGATAAGGCGAGTGCGGTCAGGAAGGATTCACCACCAGAAAGTGACGCCACAGAACGGGTTTCTCCATCCATGTCATGGTCGATAATGGCTAAACTCAGCGAGTTGTCCAAACGTTTTAAGGTATAACGTTGTGACAACATTGCCAGTTGCTGGTTGGCATGTTCAAGTAAAATATCCAAATTATATTGCTGTGCATAATCTCGGAATTTTTTACCTGTGGCATCGCCCATTAAGCCTGAAATTTTGCCCCAACGATGTTCCTCTTGTTGTACTTCTTGGATTTGATCCGCAAATTGTTTTTGCTTCGCTACATTCTGTTGATGCAATTCAAGCTTCAGTTTGAGTTGATCTCGAATATTTAATTGTGATTTTAAATTTTCAGCATTTTCCACAATCAATTGCTGTAGTTGTATCAGCTCATTTTCAGGCTGATGTTTGGCATGTTCAGTCCGTTGTTCTTGCATAGTTTTTAATGCGGAATTGGCTTCATTCAACAAGCGTTCAGCATTTTGCAGTTGTTGACGGATTTGCTGTTCCTGAGCAGGGCTGATCAGTGCCAATTGCGCTAAATCATCCACATTAAAAACTGTATGTTCAGTGAGCCATTTTTGGATTTCTTGGTCACTTTGTTGAATATGATCTTGATTTTGTTGTTGTTGTGCTTTGAGTTGTTCCAATACACTTTTTTCTTGTTCAAATTGTTGACGAAGTTGCTCAAAACTTTGTTTTAACTGCTGATACAGACTTTGATTCTGTTGACGCTGCTGATCATATTGAAGCAGCCATTCATTTGGTTTGACATCGCTTAAGCCTGTCATCTGTTGAATTAGTTGAACCGCAGTTTCAGTGACTTTTTGACCTTGGACTTTAATCTCATTCAGATTTTGTGCTGTACTATCAATCTGTTGTGACACATTTTCAATATTGAGTAATAGCGTTTTGAGTTGTTGATTTTGATGATCAATTTGTTTGCTCTGTTGTTCAAATTGCTCAAGTTTTTGAATACGTTGTGAAAGTGTATGGAAAATCTGTTGCGCTGTTGCGACACTTTGCTGTTGCCAAGCCATTTTTTCTGCATCATTTAAACAGGTAAAAATCGCTTGAACTTGATGCTGTAAATGCTGTGCAGTTTGAATCAAGTGTTCAGTTTGTTGAATGGATTTTTCGAGTTGTTGTTGCTGTTTAATGCTTTGCATCCACTGATTAGACTGTATTTCTATCTGTTGAATATCTGTCTGAAATTGCTCTAAAAGTTTTTTTAATTCTGTAGTAATTTCAGTTTGAGGGCTTCCTAAATCAAAATTAAAAGTAATTTGTGCATTTTGCTTTTGTTTGTTTAATTCTTTCAGAATGCTATTCATAGCTTTATCTGTATTTAGTTGAAGAGCTACTTCTAGCTGTTCTTGTTCAGTTGTTGATTTAACTAAATTTTGTTGGCTCTGTTGCCAATTTTTAAAATATTCTTGTTCTTTGGCTGTCGCTTGCTGTTCTTGTTGCTGCTGTAATTCAAACAGGGCTTTAGACACCGCAGAATTATCAACTTTGTATGGATGTGATGTGCTTCCGCATACTAAACATGGTTCACCTTCTTTTAGTTCAGCACGCAAATGTTCAACATTTTCAGTATGAAGCAAACGTTGCTGTTGCAAAATGTCTTGTAGTTTTAGACGTTCATTTTTGGCAGACTGGAAATTTTGATCTGCGGTGCTATGGTTTTTCTCAAGTTGTATATGATTGATTTTTAAATTCTTGATTTTATTTTCTAATTCAAATGCTTCAGTTCTTAATTCTAAAAATTGCATTAGTTTCTGTTGAATAAGATCAAGCTGATTACGTTGATTAATCTTTGATTCACGTTGTCGTCTTGCTTGTTCTATTTGAGTTTCAAGTTGTTCAATATTGCCAAATTGCTCAATGGATTGTACCAACTGATTTTTTTGTTCAGCCAAACGACTTTCAGCTTGTACAACATTCCCTAATTGATTTTCAATATTTTGATATTGCTGAATAAATTGTCCGAGTTGTTGTATGTGCGCAGTTAAGCCTTTGTCCAAACTTGAAAATAGCTGAGTTTCTGCAAGTTGTTGGTGCAAGATCGTTTGTTGCTGATTAGCATGTTGAATCTGTTGTTCTAGCGTTGTTTGTTGCGTGAGTAGTGGCGCTTTTGCTGTTTCTAACTCGCTGAGTTTTGCATTGATCTTTTTATATTCACCTGCAAAAAACTCACGTTCTTGTACACATTTTCGAACATCGCTTAATGATTCACGATGGGTATTTTCAAAGTTTTGCTGTTCAGTCAATGCACTTTCAGCTTGAGTAAAACGTGATTTTTCAACTTCAAATTGGCTGTGAATAGTATCAAAAAGCTGTTGTTGCTTTTGGATTTGTGGTGCAAGTTGTTGTTCAGTTTTAAGCAATTGTTGCTGCTGAAATACGGTTGGGCGAATGCTTGAAAACATCTCCAAACGATGTAAACGCTCACGTTCAGACGCTAAATCTTGTTGCGCTTTGAGTTGAGTATCAACAAATTGTTGCTTAACTAAAATTTCACTTTCAAGTTGTTGCTTGCGTTCAAACCATTGTTGCTGTGCAGTGAGTTGCGTTTTTTTAGCCTCAATTTTTTTATATTCAGCTTCAACCTGTTGATATTCACTAGACAAATTAGCAACTTCATCATCAGATAAAATTTCAATATGACCAAGTAGATTTTCAAGTTCTTTACGTTGGACTGCAACAGCTTTGGTACGCTCAAACGCCAATTGACCAATTTTGCCAAAGATTGAAGAATTGGTTAAATATTCAAGCAATTCACCACGTTCATTATCACGGGCTTTTAAAAATGCGGTGACTTCTGATTGTGCCAACAGAACAGCACGGGTGAATTGTTCAAAGCTCAGTTGTGTGATTTTGAAAATGCTTGCATCCACGGCTTTGGCTTTATCTGCAACGACAACACCATCGGTTAAACATTTTAAATAGCGTTGCACACTTTGCAATTTTCCATCTGCTTTTTCACGTGAACGTTTCAGTTCCCAACGGGCTAAATAATGCTTTTGATCCTGAGCAACAAAGGTCAGTTCAGCAAAACCATGCGCCGTACCGCGACGTAAAACAGTGAGTGGAGAATTGGTTAAAAGCTCTGAACCATCAACATCTTGCAGTTTGCCATCACTGTCTTTTAAACGTGGAATTTTATTAAACAGCGCAAGGCACATGGCATCTAAAATGGTCGATTTACCTGCACCAGTTTTCCCGACGATTGCCACTAAACCTGCGGAAGCTAATGGTTCAGATTCAAAATCTATAAAATGTTCACCTGCAAGAGATGCCAAATTTTTTATACGTATAGATAAAATTTTCATGACTTATTCTCAGGATTCGTGTTCATTTTCAAGTGATTTTTCAGCTTCTTGTACCAAACTTAGAAAGTCTTTGAGCACGGCATCATCAGTAGCATAACCTTGCTTTTGCCAAATTTGTTCAAAGAGTTTTTTTGGCGTTGGTGGTTCTAAACTGATTTGAGATTGTTCACTGTCCGATTTTTCAGAAGCTAAATATTGTCGTGAAATTCGCACCAAACGATAACGATCTTTCGGCAAAGCATCTTCAAATTGTTGTCTTAAATTCGGTTGTGGTGGCACAGCAGTATGGTACTCAATATCGACATATTCACGGTGGTCAATATTGTCAATTTCACCACTTGGCAGGGCTTTGAGTTTGGCAAAAACTTCTGTTAATTCCCCTTTGATTTTATGCAGTTGCACACTGCGAGGAATAAAAATAGGTTCATATTTAAAACGAGATTCATCTGTTTTTATTGAATCAATCGTGATATCAACTACTTGATGTTTATAGTTTATTTCGCTAAACGAAAGTGGAATCGGAGAACCGCTATAACGGATATTTTCCTGACCGACTTTTTGCGGTTTATGCAAATGCCCAAGCGCGACATAATTAATCACATCATCAAACAGGGCGGTAGAAAGTGCTTCTTCATTGCCAATAAT
Organism: Acinetobacter sp. R933-2; assembly: GCF_030325485.1. Taxonomy (NCBI): domain Bacteria; kingdom Pseudomonadati; phylum Pseudomonadota; class Gammaproteobacteria; order Moraxellales; family Moraxellaceae; genus Acinetobacter; species Acinetobacter sp. R933-2. The sequence goes on along the minus strand of NZ_JACAIJ010000002.1, from coordinate 324,320 downwards.
AATTGGGCGTTCTGAGTCTGAGGTTTCGCCACCTTGCATGTGTGCATGTGACATCAAAATCAAGGCTTGATCAGGTGTTTTACGTTTAATCGCTTCTGCGATAATTTGTTGGTGCAAATAGGCAATTGCATTTTCGCTGTTGGTGGTTTGTTCATTGAAGCCTGTAATTTCCGCAGGACGTAAAAAGGGCAGTGCTAAGCACCAAGCGACAATTGTTTTATTTTCATTGTAAATAGGAATAAGTAAACGGTCTAAATCAATTGAACCTTCATTATTTTTATGGATGACACCGACTGTTTGAGCATTGTATTTTTCAAGTAAAGGTTCAACTTGTTCAATACGATAACCTGAGTCATGATTCCCCGCAATCATCAAAGTTTGCATGTGTGGGGCGAGGTCATGTGCATCGGCGAGGAATTGGTAAAGTTGTTTTTGTGCAGCAGATGCAGGGTTGATGACATCGAAAATATCACCTGCGATCAATAAAGCATGTGGTTGTTTTTCTTTGATTTGCCCAAGTAACCATGCCAAAAATTGCTCATGTTCATACTGACGGGAATGGTTATAGAAAAATTGTCCCAAATGCCAGTCGGAAGTATGAAAAAAGCGTACAGTCATGTGAACTCAAGTGTTTGAAATGCTATATATAATTTAGCATGTTTTCATAGTCTGACGGTGCAATTTAACTTTAATAAAAGCATTTTTATCATTTAAACTGAGCAGTCATTCTATGGGCAGATTGCATCAGTTAAGCCATTTTCATATTCAGTATACTGACAGCCTTTCTGATCTGTATAAGTTCGTTTAATTTTATTCATTTGATTTTGGTCGGGGATTTCTTGGCAAACCTCTGTATCATTTCCAGTACAAGGTTTGACTTCAATTATTTCGGAATCTGTAGATAATGTGGATATAGATTGCGTTTGACATCCATTTAAATTGATTAAAATAAATAATGTACAGCAAGAAATAATAAATGATTTCATATTTTAGCCCTTCTTTTAACGTGATTTATTTTATATTTTACGGAGTGGGGTGTTATGTAATATGTTTCTTTTAAGATAAATCAATTTTAAAATTTTAATGTATCAATACTGAAAATAAGAAGATGAGTGATGAAAATGAATAAAGAAAAACTCAATGAATTGCGTTCCAAAATCAGCATTCCGCTTGTGCAAGCAATGAAATTATTGAAACAATATGATGAAAATGTTGAGCAATGTATTCAGGCTTTTCATGATGAAAATATTAAAAAGATTTGTGAGGAAACAGGTTGCGATCTAAGTATGATTTTTGAGTATTATCATGATGTTGCCTATGAATATGATGTGGGAAAAGTCATCGCTAAAGTAGAAGCCTTAATGCACAGACCAATTAAATTAACAATTGAAGAAAATCCATTATATGTAGATAAAGTAGGTTTTTTTATTTGGGCGGAAGATGAGAATTTGAATACAATTGACGATGAAAGAAATAGGACATATTTTATTCCATCTTATGATTTTTCTTATGTAATTGACGTGTTTAAGTCAGTATTTCCTTTATTCAATCCGATTCGTGATGAGTTAGAGCTTGGTTTTGATATCTGTTTTGATAATTATTTTGATCAAGATACCATTCAAATTATAATTTCAAAAATTAAGGGATTACATTTTACAGATCTTAAAATCATGTGTTTTTTAGCAAAAATTGTTCAATGTCTTGAAGATAAGAAGTCTATAGGAGCTTATATCATTATTGAAGGGAATCAATAAATGAAACTTAATCATAAAATAGACATTGATTTAAAAGACTTTGTTTTAAATGGGAAATTCGATTTTGTAGAGCTTGGGCAAACACAAGAATGGTTGGCTCAGAGTTTTGTAGTTGTAAAATTGTCAACTTCGAACTTCATTTAAATCATCTCAAGGCTGAACTTGCTTTAACTCATGATAGAGCTGATCAAGAAATTGTTGTTGCTCTGCATTATCTTTAAAATATCTTTGATAAAGCACACTACAACTCTCTACATCTGTAATATTATTTTTATTAAATGACCAATCTTGTGTATTTCGGATGGTAATCCCAATTCCATCGCCACAACTTTGCCAACGTTTGGAAAAATTATTCTGATTTTTGACATCCATTTTTTGAAAGTCGGGATATACCGTGTACCCCCGCATTTCAGTATTAAAAAATTGATGGATTTGTGTGATCGGAACGCCACCCCAAGTGATGTTCGCATTTTCAGGAAACTCAATATCTGTCAGGTTGGATTCAGGCATGATTTTATTTTGTTGCTGTGTTTTAAATTTTTGATTGCCATAAGTCAATTTTGTGCCAACGGGGATTTGGATATTTTTAATGATCATTGGCGTGGTGGTAATGTAATAGGGATCCTGTGGAATTGAATTTTCTCCGCCAATCCTGAGGTCAATACAGGCAGGCAAGATTAAACAGATCGGAATGAAGTACAGCAATTTATTCTTCTTCATAGCGCATGATGTCCTTTTATGCTGAGTTGTTGCATAGATCGCGCGAGTAATCTTGTATCCTGATTTTACAAATACGCGATCAAATCAAACGATCTAGAGTTTTAGTACAGCACAGCATTGGGCATTTTGCATCTTTTATTTAATTTTCACTCTGATCGACAGGCTGACGTGGATACTCCAAAATGCGTGGAAAATGAAAATCAAAACTGTCCAAAGCATATTTATAAAGTTGAGCAGGGCGTTTGCCTGCAATTTTGGATTGATCCGTTTCTTCGACTGCACCCGCTTCAATCATACGACGTCGAAACGATTTTTTCTCCAAACTTTGCCCTAAAATGATTTCATAAATCTGCTGTAATTCAGTCAGGGTAAAGAGTTCAGGCATTAAACTCGCAGGTAGCGCAGTATAACGAGCTTTACTGCTTAGACGTTCCACCGCCATGTCCAAAAGTTGTAAATGATCAAAAGCCAAACCCAATTTTTTGGCATCGGCAATAGAAAACCACTCACTGTATTCAGTCTGTTCAGTGGCAATACGTTGAAACGCTTTGAAGTCAATCAGCGCAAAATACAAAGAAGTGACTGCCCAACCTCGTGGGTCACGTGTGGCATTGCCAACAGTCCCGACTTGTTCCAAATGTGGTGACTTGAGTCCTGTTTTTTCTACCAATTTACGATGAGCAGAAGCCATCAAGTCAGTATCTTTAGATAAATCGACAAAACCGCCGGGGAGTGCCCATTGATCTTTTTGAGGAAAATTAGAACGTTTGATCAGTAACACTTGCAGTTGCCCTGCATCAACAGAAAAAATTGCCATATCCACCGTGAACAAAGGTGCATCAAAGTCTTTTTTATTGTAGTTGGATAAAAATTCCTGTTCAGATGTAAACGTCACGGTATGGCTCGCTTTATTTTAAACGTGGATGAGTATTCGGATTATTACAGGGTAGGGAGTATTCGCCAAGTGTTTTCAAATTTGTTCGATTACAATCGATGATTTGTGGTGATGGAATTTTGATCAATAGCTATTAATTGCAGTATTACAATGGTTGATCCTTGAAACCTAAAGCTAGATTTCAAGGATCATTTTCCAATGATGATTTCACAATTTACAATTCATTCGCCAATCGCTCCCTAATCTCATCCAAACGATACTCTCGGATCAACTGACCATTTTCAAACACCGTTTTTAATTCGCCTTGTTGCTCTTGTTTGGCAGATTGCTGATCGAATAACGCAAAACCATTTGCCGATTTTTCAACACGCAGTAAACCTTTTGCCGATTTTTTAATCCCTGAGTCAGTAATAGGGTCTTTAAACAACTCCCGAGCAACGCCATTGACCTGTCCCCAAGTGGCTTTGACCGCAAAACCAAAAGTGTCACGAGTCATGTAATTATAAGTATAACTACCGATCCCAAACACCAAATTATTGGATGCAAAACCTTTGGCTTCAAGTTGCTTAAGAATGTTGGCTGCTCTCTCCAAAGTAATCGAGTCACCATAAATCAACCCCACACGTTCATTTAAAACTTTATAGCCCTTATCCGTTGTTGTGCCACCAAAGATTTCCCATAAACATTCCACAGCACCTTTATAGGCAGGACTGCCAACTTCAGCATCAGCGTCACCACAAATAATTTTCACAGGATCGCCCGAATCAGGACGGAACACCAATTTCGCCAAACCCATTGCATTTGGCTGACGCGCTAAAATTTCAGCTTTGAGTTCAACGGTAAATTCTGTGATGACTCGCCAAAAGTCCCAAGTATCCGACACAATGCTAACCACGCCTGAAGGATATAGTTCAGTGATTAATCGGCGGAAAGTATCAATTTCATTGTCCTCACTGCCCATACACATCACGCTGTGTTCGGTTGCAGGAACAGAAACCCCGACAACACCATCAGCATTGTAATATTCTTCAGCATAATCAATCGCAGATACGGCATCCGTACCAATAAAGCTCGTCAGGTGACCCACGCCATTTTGCGTAGCATCATAAATACCACTCATACCACGACTACTAAAATCATGTCCTTGAACAGGCACAAAATCGAGTGGTGCACCTGTTTTATTGGCATAGTCTGTCAGTAAGCGTTTGTATTCAAAAGCAATGCTTGCAGTGGTACAACTTTTCCAAAGCTCTGCACTTAACACTGTTTCCAAATAATTGGTCAGCCAAAAAAATTCAGGTAAAGTATTGATAATGGTCAACACAGGTACACGCATATTGACACGACTGCCTTCATCTAAGGCTTTGATGCGAATAGGTAAATAACCTAAATCGTGTAAAGCTTCAATGTGGTCAACAGGAATTGCACCATCCCCCAAAGCATTGTCCATACGGCGTTTATAGGCGTTAACCACTTTATTTTTATCTTGCTGAAAAAAGCCTTCATTCCATGTTTCGATCAAAAAGTGTTTGATAAAACCCTGTAAACCAAAAAATACGATTTTGTTATCAAAATCAGGCAACATTTTTGCCAATTTCGCTGAACGTGGCGTAAAGTTGGCATAAACATATTCAGTGCCCACAGGGTATTGGCGTCTGTGATCTGCTTTATAAAAGTCGATGGCATTCAGTGGATTTATTTTTAAGCTCATTGTTATTCTCCAAAATTTAAGCATGCATTTGCACTAAAGTTGATGACGGTCAGATTGTCATGCTCAGTCTGAGCAAAACTGTCAGTAGTAAAAATCTGATCGACCAATCCTGTAAAAACCTCAAAACCTTTACTGAAAATGCCGTGGGTGACATACAGCACCACCTGTTCACAATTCAGTTTTTTCAGTTCTTCGGCAATGCCTTTAAAGGTTGCGCCACCATCACAGATGTCATCAGTAATGACCGCAACTTTGCCACGCAAATCGGTTGCATTGACATGTGAATTCATGATTTTTCCCGTTTCAGGATTACGCTTTTTATCGCAATAAATCACCTCAATCGGTTGTTGTCTTAAAGCGTTAATCGCTTTGGCAATGTTTTTGCTGCGTTGTCTTGCACCTGCATCAGGGCAAATCAATACTGCATTTTCAGCTTTTAAAATCTCTGTTAATTCATTGCTTTGTAAAATAATGTCGCTCGGTTGCACATTTTTAATCTCTAAAAAATGCGTATTTTCATGTAATAATTTTTCAGTCACACAGCTATGCGCATCCCAGATGGTGATGGACTGACGTTGCTGAGGAAACTGTTCAGCATTGATATTCAAAAGTTTGCTCATGATGTCTAGGGAAAATGCCTGACCTGTTGCACAGACCCGATCCTGACGGGCATAAGGAAAATAAGGAATTTCCAATGCAATACTTAAACCTTGATTCAGCAAGACATTTTCCAGCAATAGATAATCCATCACATCCTGACTGTTGTTGATTTTTGCCTGTACCTGAACAAGCCCTGTCAGTTGGGTTAAATCCGCTGCGGCAATTTGAATATGGCGTTCACCACCTGCAAATTGCAGGTTTTGTACTTCAATAATATTGTTATTTGCATCTTTGAGTTGGATAGACATGGTGTATATCTCTTTATGGTGGCTAATTGCCAATACAAATATAGTGTCATAAAGACAATATATAAATCAAGATGAGTTTACAAAAAATAACGATGTGTTCTAAGAGAAAGTAAGGGGTAACTATCAGTTTGATGAAAGGAGGTGTTCTAAATTGTATGTTGATTATGATGATACTGAAATATATGAAAAAATATTTAAGTACAGCCTTATTTATATGACAAAGTTTGTACTCCTTTGCGTAGGCTGTGCCTTACTTTTTAAGGATGAGGAATATATTCCGCAAGGTAACAAAAATCCTTTGTTGGACATGAGAAGCTAAGCTTCGCAAGATATCCACCCTTGTCCAACGGCGACATCCATGTCGCCCTGCGATAGCACCACCACGTTAATTTTTAATTTTGCATAAGATCTACTACAAATTGATGTGAAACTGCTCAGCATACTTTTTGAAACACCGCCGATGAAAAAGCTAATTTTTTATAAAAATAAAAAAGTGGCAGCATATGCCACCACTTCGACGAGATTAAAAAATCGCTTATTTTTTTGCAGCAGGTTTTTTAGCTTGTTCTGCCATCATTTTATTAATAGATTCGATTGATTCTTTGGCATTTGGGATATTTTGTTTCGCCAAAGCTTCATAAATTCTTTTTGCCTCAGGTAGGTTTTGTTCAATAATTTCGCCTTTAACCATCATATTTGCAAGTGCTAATAATGCAGGGAGATAGCCTTTTTGTGCTAAACCTTGAATGGATTTTACCCCTTGTTGTACCAGTTCAATGCGTTTTGATTTAAAACCTTGTGTCATGTCATATAAAGCTTTGGCATGAATGGCTTGTAAATTACCGCTTTTAATCAGTGGATCAAGTTTTTGTAATGCTAATTTATCAGATGCAGCTTTATCTTCTGAAAATAGCAATACAGCATATTCTACAGTCGCATCAGCAAAACCTTGTTGCGATGATTTTTCTAAATATTGGCGCGCTTTGGCTAAGTCCTGTTTAACCCCTAACTCACCTGTTTGATACGCTTTAGCAAGTGCATAACTTGCAACAGAATAGCCTTTATCTGAAGATTGTTGATAATACGAAATGGCTTTTTTATCGTCTTTGGTTGTGCCTTTTCCTGCTTGTGTCAGAAATGCTAAATTATATAAAGCTTGAGCATCACCTGCTTTTGAAAGACTTTCGAGTTCTTTATAAGCAGCATTAAAGTCTTTTTTCTCAATCAGTTGTTCAACTTTTGCAAATTTAGGGTCGATAGGCGCTTGCTGTGGAGCTGCAAAAACAGTTGCACATGAGAAGCTGAGTAATGTAGAGAGTAGGATTTTTTTCATTAACACAAAACCTTTTTTAATCTATTTCTTCCTGAAAGAAATTTTTTAGTTTTCAACGTGCTTTCATCATAAGTGGTATAAAAATATAAAGTAAATAGTTCTAGGTCGTGTTTTCTTTAAATTTTGTGTTGTAATGTGAGTATATATATCATTTTGATGACAAAATGAGCAAAAGTGTTATGCCTGTTTGTTATTTTTAACATGTTGTTTACATGTGGTTTTTATTTAACACTAAAAAATAATATTAAAAAAACCATCCAAAATTAAGTCACTTTGGATGGATGAAAAGCTTCATAATTTCTTCTTAATTGACCTTAAATTTACCAATCAATACCGCTTCATCATTGTCGGTTTCTAAACGATCTTTGGTCATTTTGACTCGTAAAATATGCTCACTTTGTTGTGGTGTACCCCAATGGCGAATTAAGCGCACAAATGCAGTTGTTGGTCCTGTGACAATTTGTTGATGATCTCCATAATAATGCGCCTTGATGGTATATTCACCTTTCATTGGTTGTTTTAGCCAAAACACTTCAGGACCGTAACCGCCTGTAAAATCATCGGAAATTTTACCACCTTGCGCACTAAGTGGATTTGAATAAAACGTTTTTTCATTATTTGGATCAATTACCCAAAGATCCATATCTGAGTTATCACTGTCCCATGTTAAAACAACCCGAATGCCTACGGGTAAATTGCGAATCAGTTGAGGATCAATATCTTTAATCGCAGGGCTTTGCGGTGCTTTGAGAATGAGGTTATTCAGCTCATCTGTAGCAATAAGATGAATCCCACCAAAACGTCCATCCCAAGGGTGGCTAACTACATGATAGAGTGTGCGAATCGCATCATCATATTGTTTATTTTCAGCATAAGCTAAAGCCAAATCACGCCAAGACTGCGGTTCTTCTTCTGCCATTTTTAGGACTTTTTGGTAAATGGCAATCGCATCATTATATTGTTTGAACAACATCAATTGTTGTCCTAATAAACGCAATACATGACGATTTTCTAAATTTAATTCTGCCAAATTAGAAACGACTTGAATCGCTTCTTGGTTGAGTCCTTTTTGCTGTAATAGATCTGCTACAGTTAAATAAAATGAAGGATTATTTAAGTGATTTGCACGTTCATCTAGATAAATTTGATAAGCGTTTTGTTTGGATGCTTTTTCTAAACGAGCCACATAAGGTGCATCGTCTTTCCACGGTTGAATTTCAATTGTAATATTATTTTGTATGACTCTTTTCTCTTCCACTTTTTGGCTTTGTTGAGCTTGGTGCTGCTCTAAAGCATCTGCCGCCGCAATTGCTCTTGATTCTGTTGTTACAGTTACAGGTTCGGGTGCGGGTGGTGCAGGCTGTGGAGGTGAGTCAACGAACGGTTCAACAGGAGCGACTTCAACCACAGGCGCATTATTCTGACTTTCAGCTCGCCTAAAGAGTGGTTTTTTTAACTTTGTCTTAGGAAAATCAGTTTCCCACCATTCTTGATGTTCTTGGTAGGCTTGAATGCTTTCTGTCAGGGCATGTTGTTGCTTTTGTTGTAAACTCTCTTTTTTTTGCTGAATTGCTTGATCAAACTCAGCTTTTAGACTCGTTGGTGGTTGAATATCATATTGAATATAATCGCTTATATTTTCGAGTACAATCAATGAGGTATTCGGTGTCACAATATTAAATTGTTGACCTAAAGCTTGAATTTTTTGTTCATTTAATGTGGGTTGAGTTAAAAGTTCAGCAATTTTTTCTTTTGCCCAAAGTGCCGCAATTTGTTGGCTTGATGACGCATTTTTAAATGCTAAGCGAGTTTCTTGAACTTGACGACCATTTTGTAATTTGAGTTGCAGTTGAGCTTGCTCTCCAATGAGAGGAGTGTAGCGACCAAATACACGAACAATGCCATTTTCAGGGAAATAAGATGGAATGTGTAGATCACTTACACCATTTCCTTGTACTTCAAGTAAACGACTACGGTCATGGATCAAATTGTATTGTGCTTGTTTAAACTCTTCAGGTGTACTCCAATGAAGATATTGCCCATGATTTTTTTCAGCAAGTTGGCGAAGTGTTTGATGGTTGAGAAGATTAGCATTGGCTTGAATGCTATATAAGCGTTGCTGAGCTTTGAGTTGAGGGGCTGTTTGAGTGCCATAATTTTCTAAAGCATCACTGAACAACAAATATTCTTGAATTGTATTGTTATTTTTCCAATCTGAAAGATTGGTTGCACCATCATATACGATGTTTTGTAAATATTTTTTAAGCTCATGCCAGTCGCCATTTTGAACTTTAAAACGAATAGGCGTTGAAGCTCGCTGACGTAATAAAGTTAACTCAATATCTGCATTTTGTACGTGTTGAAAGTAGCTTTCTAATAAAGCAAGTTCACTTTGTAAATCACGTTGTTGAGCAGATAAAGAAGCATCCCACAAGATACCAATATGCTGTGGAAGTTGACGTTTTTGAGTAAATTCAACCACTGGAATTTCTGCATAAAAATAATCAGCATTATTTAAATGTTGTGTGAAAATTTGTGCATTTTTAGGGGCAGGTATACTGACATCAATATATTTGAATTGATTGAATTTTGGATTTTTTAATTCAGCAAGATAGGTGTTGTCTGCTTTGGGTTTAAAATTCAGCTGCTGACTTTGAGGTGCAGCTTCAAGTCCTTTGCCTAAAATCGTCAACTCATAATGACTGACTGTATTGGCAAATTGTAAAGGGAGGCGATACAGTTTTCCTTGCGCATTTTGGCTCAGTGTTTCTTGATAACGAATACGTACTGTGCGTGTGCCTTGTGCAGGAATTGGATAGACACGAAGTTTAAAATTATTTCCTTGCGTTTGTTCAAGTAGAGCAGGGTCTATATTACGGCGTTCAATTGCTTCAAACACTTGCTGACCTTTGGCTTTAGGAACAGGGACTGCATCACGCATTTCACCATTGATGTCCAAAGCCAGAGCTGTAATTTGCTGTCCTTCTTGTAAAGGAAACTCTAAAGTTCCTTCAAGTTGGCGTTGGTTTGGATTATATAACTGCATTTCTAAAGTGGTTTCAGCTAAACCATTGATGATCTCAACTTGGGTTTTTACACTTTTAAGTTGAATCGCAACATCATCTTTCGCTGTTTCAATACGAATAGGAGCAGTAATAATTTCTACAGGTGTATTTATTGTTGGTGACTGTGTAAGGATGTCTTGACTATATGTCGACATGGAAATAGGCATAAGGCTGAGGATACAGCAGCAAAGTAATTTTTTTTTCATCATGGTAAATTCTTAAAAATATGGTGTTTATAAAATATGTTTACAACAAAGTTGAAAGAAATGATTTAAGTGAAGCTTAAGAATAGTGTGTTTTGCTTTTAAAATACAACAGGACAAATCATTCTTCTTAAATATAGGATGCCGATCTTATTAAGTTCAGCATCCCTTTTTATTTATTTTAAAATTTTTTCTAATTCTTCTGCGCTACGTACACCTGAAATCCGTGTTCCATCTTTTAGGAAAAATGTCGGTGTACCTTCAACTTCAAGCGTTTTGCCTAAAGCTGCAATTTTTGTGACAGGAGAGGCACAGTTTTTACTTGCTACAGGTTGCTTTTTATCAATCGTATAGTCTAACCAAGCTTGATAAGGCTGTTTTGAGCACCAAATTTTATTTGAAATTTCAACTGCATTAGGGTGTAATGTTGCAATTGGATATAAGAAAAGATAGATGGTTACATTGTCAATTTTTTTCAGCTCTTGTTCTAATTTATGACAATATGGGCAGTCAGGGTCACTAAACAAATAAATGACACGCTCGCCTTTACCTTTCACTTGTTTAATAGCTTGATCTAGCGGCAGTTTGCTGACATCGATTTTACTTAAAACTTGCATACTTTCTTCAGTTAGATTTTTTTGTTCTTTTAAATCAATGAGATTTCCAACAAAAAAGTATTTAGCTTCATCTGTTGTATAAACAATGCGCCCACCCATATAAACTTCATAAACATCTTTAACAGGCGAGTTTTTCACAGATTTAACAGGAATATCTGGAAAATTTTGCTTAAGATTTTTTTCTACAGTTTGAATATCAGCATGACTCATTGTCATGGTAAATAAGCTAAGACTAAGCGCAGTAAACCACGTTTTCATGATCAATCTCGAAAAAATATTGGCTTGATATTGGCGTAATTATTTAAAAAAATATAGCCTATTCCTGTAATTATTTTAGTGTTCCAATATTATTAAAATTTATGCAAAATCATCTAAATAAGGTGGAATGACATCCTGTAAAAGTTCGATCAGTGCTTCATCCATATAGTGATAATCATCAGGGATCTCAAGCACGATGACTTTCTTATGTTGTAACTGTTTGGGAAACTTTTCTTTGATATTTTGCTTATGCTTTTGTTCCATGACAAAAATCAGTTCTGCCCATTCAATGTCTTTACTCGAAATTGTATGTTTGGCATGACGACTTGTACCCGCAGAACGAGTGTGAATGCCATAGCCCACAGAAAAGACTCGCTCAGCTGTCGGACTACGCCATTGGTTGCGACTACAAATAAAAAGAATATTCAATTGATAGAATTCCAGTATTCATATTGAGCATTGAGCCGTCTTTGTTGATTGGAAATTCGTGGATATTCAAAGCCTAATTGCATCGCTCTTTTTTGCTTAATTGGGCGTTGATAAAGAAGTTTGAAATTCTTTTCAGGTTTCCAAAATGTTGAACTATGCCTGCAATCACGCCCACGATATAAAAATTTGTTTTTACGTCGCCATGCTCGGTTACGTTTTAGGTTGTGTGACGGTGCTTTGGTTTGCTCTAAAACTAAATAGTGAGTGTCCATTATTTTAAAACTCATGAGTTGATCGGGGTTCAGCAGCCGCGATAACACATGATGTGGCGATTTTATCGGCATCCTTTGCTTTAGACAAGATTGAAATAGATGAATGACCGCTTTTGTTGCATTTTCAAATAGGTTTTTGCTGTAGATTTTGGTTAAATTCCACTATTCAATTGAACTGTAGAGTAGAGCATGTTTATTAAAACCATTAAGCGTAATTATTTAAAAGTGCTTGAAGATGAAAGTATTGCAGATGCAGATAAAATTGATGCTTTATTGATGAAATTGGGCAGTGAATATCTGATCAGTAAAGAAGATCGGGTTTATATTTTTCAAAAAGGCGATTTGACGGCAAAATTTGACGCAAAACATGCCCGTGCCTATCATTTTAAAGACTATGTTTGTAAAGATATGAATAAGCTGTTTCATGGTTTTTAAGACATGAATATTTACTTTAACTGAGTTAAATCATTGAGTTGAGCGGTAAAGTAAGCTTTGCGGCTCACTGATTTTAAGTTGGGATATGACACACTGATGTAGACACATGCTATGAAATTGTAAACCTGATGATTAAATTAATTTAAAACCATATAAAACAATAGCATATTGTGTTTTTTCCTTTTAAAAAGAATCTTGTGATCTATTGTTTATTCGGTTTATATTATAAAAATTCATATTGAATCAGATGAATGCAATAATGATAAAAACACGGTCAATATTACTCATCAGCTTAATGTGTTCAACAAGCATTTTCGCTGAACAACCCAAATTGGTTCCACATCCAATTCACCTGAAAAATGGTCAGCAATTTTCCTTAAATTTACCTGCAAATTACGAGATTATTCCTGCTGCGGAAGGCTTAAAACGAGTACGTTTTTTTGCCAAAGCACCCGATGGCAGAATGTTTGTCACGGATATGCATGATTTGACTGATAATAACAAAGGCGTGATTTATATCTTGGATGAATGGAATGCTGAAACAGGCAAGTTTGGCAAAATCACGCCTTATCTGATTGGTTTAAAAAATCCAAATTCAGTTCAGTTTTATACAGATGCAAATGGGCAAGATTGGATCTATATTGCAGAAACCCATCAACTTACCCGTCGAAAATTTACGCAAGGTGAAACAAAACCTTCGGCTAAGGCTGAAGTTCTGGCGACTTTTCCTGATTATGGCTTAAGTTATAAGTATGGTGGTTGGCACCTGACACGAACGATTGCGGTTGGTGGCAATGGGAAAATTTATGTTTCGGTGGGTTCAAGTTGCAATGCCTGTGTAGAGAAAGAAAAAGTTCGGGCAACAGTTTTGGAAATGAATCCTGATGGCTCGGAACAACGGATTTATGCCAAAGGCTTACGTAATGCTGTGGGTTTGAAATGGATTGGCAACTTTTTATTTGCCACCAATCAAGGCTCAGATCATTTGGGTAAAAATAAACCTGATGAAACGTTTTATGCGCTGAAACGTGATGTCGATTATGGTTGGCCGTCTTGTTATTCATCGAGTGGAAAAGTGTTTGCAGATCTAAAGTTTAAGCGTGCCTCAGGCTGTAAAAATGTACCATCGCCTTATGCTTATTTTCCTGCGCATTCTTCTGCGCTTGGCTTTGATTATTTTGATGATCTAAGCACGGACGACACAATTAAAAATGCTTTTTTAGTGGCATTACACGGTTCAACCGATGAGTCGATTGGGCATGGTTATAAAATTGCGATGATGCGTAAAGGGCAAAAACTTGAAACCTTTATGGATGGTTTTTTAGTGGGTAAAAAAGTGAATGGACGACCTGCGGATATTTATAAAATTGATGCAAATTCATTTTATTTTTCGGATGATCGGGGTGGGGTGGTTTATTACGTAAGACAGAAGTAGATATTTCAGCTATTCCTGCAAACTTTTTATACTAAAATTATGGATGAACTTTGTTTTGGTCATCAGTAAGGCATGGAAACTGATCTACTTCAACACCTTCAAGCACACACAAATGAGTTTCCAAGTAATTAATACCATTAATTGTGACTAACTTAGGATGTGAACTTGGAAGGGCTGCTTCAATTAAATCAATTTTATCATCCATACCGACAAGGTAACCTAGCTGATCACCATGAGGAATCCCATTTTTGTATGGCTCAATCATTGATAAATAATTATTTTTATATGTGGTTTTGCGTGTATGGTTTTTATCTATTATTTCAACAAAAGCACTTTTCAAATTTTTAATTTGTCCCCCAGTTAAATAAAAATCAGTTTCTTCTGAAAATAATGCAGTATTTCCAATATCATCTTTGTAATTCATTTGTAAGGTGATTATTGGATTGCTAAATTCTTTCTTTTCTTCGTTTTGAGATGATTCGATTTTTAATTGAGTAATAAGCTTTGTGAAAGATTTTGCAGCTCCTATTAATGCTCCATCCTTTATGTTTCCACTACTCAGTGTGATGTTGTGGATCTTAGAGATAACTCTAGTTTGATTAGGGCTATTTTTTAAATATTGGTCAAGTAGGCTGTCATATTCTATTCGAAGTTTTACTTCGCCCATAATTTTTCCATTTACACATTCAACTTTCATAGGAATGATTCGAACATTACTGTTTGTTATTGTTGTTTCATCTTGTGAGGTATTATCTGATTTTTTTTGAGTATTTAGTTCATTTTCTATTACTAATGGTTTTCTCAACAATAGATTGGCAAGTTTGTATTGTTCATTTCTAGATATTCGGCATGACCATTCCTGCTCTGTTTTTAATGGTGAAAAAAAATCTTCTTTATATAAATCATTACGATCGCTAAGATATAAATTTAGAAATTTTTGTTGAATCGGATCAGATAATTCAGGGTAGTCAAAGGCAAAAGTTACTGATGAAATGATAGATACCATAATAGTTATACCAATTCTTTTCATGAATTATCCTTGTTATTTTATTTAAAATTATTAAATGAATAAAAGCCACAAATAATTTTATTTGTGGCTTTTCAGAAGTTTACTGCGGTCTCGCCACATCACCACTTAAACTTTCAGGCAAGTCTAAAACAGTCACTTCAAGCTCTTCCAAAGCCTCAGGACGAGCTACCACAAGCGCAATAAAACCATTTTCAAAAGCTGTGCTATTGACCACTTGAACGCCTTTATTCAGTTGCTCAGCTTGTGCAGGAACAGCACCCGAACCCTGAATCACATGCAACCATGCTTTTGGTTTTGCCTTAAACCAAAGACGGGCAATCACTTCCTGACCCAAGTAGCACCCCTTGTCATAATTGACACCACCACGTTGATGTAAACGTAATTCCTGAGGTTGAAAAACACCTTCAATGGCTTGATTAATAAAAGCCTGACCTGTTTGAATCGCAGCAATTTCCCACGCAGCAACATCTGTTTCAACGTCAGAAAAGTCAGTTGTTGTGCCATTTACTGTTGGAAAAACTGTCCCCGTTGCTTCAAGTTTCATCTTGGAAAATGCGCCATATTTTTTAATATGTTTGGCAAATTCTTCAGCCTGATCTTGAGTCGTTACGATTTCAAACTCTTCAGGATTACGTTTTTTCAGCCATAAACCAAAGTGAATACGACCTTTCAAATCACAAATTGCGGTGTACTGCGACACACTTTCAGCCAAAGCTTCAGCATTGACCGTGACCTGACCTTGCAGGAATTTAAGGGCATCAACACCAATCAAGGTGAAAGAGGAGAACGCTAAATTGCTCATGAATGACTCGCTCATCTTAAATCTAATACTAAAGAATTATCTTTATTTTCCGCTATTTTTATAAAAAATGCACATTTAAGAAAAATAATTCAAGCAAGTTGTTACTAAATGTTTCTAAAACCCCTGTTTTTATACCTAAGTTTATGAAATATAAACGATTTGGGAAATGGGTTTTCGGCAGTGTACTATGCCAATCATTAGAACGCAGTAAATAATGATGCAAGAGGCACAAATTAAATGAATAACAACTACCGCAAACCCCTGCAAGGGACCCAGCTCGAATACTTCGATGTGCGTCAAGCCGTAGAAGACATCCAGCCAGGCGCATATGCAAAACTTCCATACACCTCAAAAGTGTTGGCTGAACAGCTTGTTCGTCGTTGTGACCCAACCATTCTCGAACAGTCTTTAAAAGAACTGATCAACCGTAAACAAGACCACGATTTCCCTTGGTACCCTGCACGTGTCGTGTGTCATGACATTTTGGGACAAACTGCATTGGTTGACCTTGCAGGTCTGCGTGATGCGATTGCAGAACAGGGCGGTGACCCATCTAAAGTCAATCCTGTTGTGCCTACACAGCTCATCGTAGACCACTCACTTGCTGTGGAATTTGGTGGTTTCGACCCTGACGCATTTGAGAAAAACCGTGCGATTGAAGACCGTCGTAACGAAGACCGTTTCCACTTCATCGAATGGACAAAAACAGCCTTTGAAAATGTCGATGTCATCCCTGCGGGTAATGGCATCATGCACCAAATCAACTTGGAGAAAATGTCTCCAGTGATTCAAAACCGTGATGGTTTGGCATTCCCTGATACTTGTGTAGGTACAGATTCACATACCCCACATACCGATGCGCTTGGCGTGATCTCGATTGGTGTTGGTGGTTTAGAAGCTGAAAACGTGATGTTAGGTCGCGCATCTTGGATGCGTCTCCCAGACATTATCGGTGTTGAGTTTGTTGGGCAGCGTCAATCGGGCATTACCGCAACAGATATCGTTTTAGCATTGACTGAATTTTTACGTAAAGAACGTGTGGTTGGTGCCTATTTAGAATTCTTTGGTGAAGGTGCAGACAGCATGTCAGTGGGTGATCGTGCGACGATTTCGAACATGACCCCTGAATATGGCGCGACTGCGGCTATGTTCTATATTGACCAGAATACCATTGATTATTTAACGCTGACAGGTCGTGAAGCAGAGCAAGTTCAACTTGTAGAAACCTACGCAAAAGAAATCGGTCTTTGGGCATCTGACATGACACAAGCGGAATATCCTCGTGTGCTTCGCTTCGATCTTTCAACTGTAACCCGTAATATTGCAGGTCCATCAAACCCACATGCCCGTGTATCAACGGCTGATTTGAAAGCCAAAGGTATTGCAGGCAATTTAGATGCTGCAAAAGCTCAGGAAGCGGAAGGTTTAATGCCAGATGGTGCAATCATCATCGCAGCGATTACCTCTTGTACAAATACTTCTAACCCACGTAATACTGTGGCTGCAGGCTTGTTGGCGCGTAAGGCAAATGAACTTGGCTTAGTACGTAAACCTTGGGTGAAATCATCATTTGCACCAGGTTCTAAAGCAGCAGCGTTGTACCTTGAAGAAGCAGGCGTGTTGGGTGATTTAGAAAAATTAGGTTTTGGCATCGTGGCGTATGCATGTACGACCTGTAACGGGATGTCAGGTGCGCTGGACCCTGTGATTCAACAAGAAATTATTGACCGTGATTTGTACGCAACCGCGGTGCTTTCGGGTAACCGTAACTTCGATGGTCGTATCCATCCTTATGCAAAACAAGCGTTCTTGGCTTCGCCTCCTTTGGTAGTGGCGTATGCGATTGCAGGGACGATTCGTTTTGACATCGAAACAGATTCTTTAGGCAATGACAAAGACGGTAATCCTATTTACTTAAAAGACATTTGGCCATCTGATGCTGAAATTGATGCATTGGTTAAAGTTGCTGTTAAGCCTGAACAATTTAAGAAAATTTATATTCCAATGTTTGATTTGGGTGTGAATGAAAAAGCGTCTAGCCCACTTTATGATTGGCGTCCACAAAGTACCTATATTCGCCGTCCGCCGTATTGGGAAGGCGCACTTGCTGCACCTCGTACTTTGGCAAATATGCGTCCACTTGCGATCTTGGGCGATAACATCACGACGGATCATTTGTCTCCATCGAATGCAATCGTACTCGACAGTGCTTCAGGTGAATACTTGAAGAAAATGGGCGTGCCTGAAGAAGACTTTAACTCTTATGCAACGCACCGTGGCGATCACTTGACCACGCAACGTGCAACTTTTGCCAACCCGAAATTATTCAATGAAATGGTGGTTCGTTCTGACGGTACCATTAAGCAGGGTTCTAAAGCACGTGTCGAGCCTGAAGGCGAAGTGATGCGTATGTGGGAAGCGATTGAAACTTATATGAATCGTAAGCAACCATTGATCATCATTGCAGGTAAAGACTATGGTCAAGGTTCAAGCCGTGACTGGGCTGCGAAAGGTGTACGTCTTGCAGGTGTGGAAGTGATTGTGGCGGAAGGTTTTGAGCGTATTCACCGTACCAACTTGGTGGGTATGGGCGTGTTACCGCTTGAGTTTAAAGCAGGAACTGACCGTAAGACTTTGAAGTTGGATGGTACTGAGTTGTATAGTGTGATTGGTAATATTGCACCGCGTTCTGACCTGACTTTGGTGGTTGAGCGTTCGACTGCTGATGGTAAGAATGAAATTATTAAAGTGCCTGTAACTTGTCGTTTGGATACGGAAGAAGAAGTGCATGTGTATGAAGCGGGTGGTGTACTACAACGCTTTGCACAGGATTTCTTGGAAGGGAATGTAGCTTGATGATTTAAGCTGAAAGTATTTGATTTATTTGTATAAAGACCCTACATTTATGTGGGGTTTTTTTATTGGATTGATGGTTTTTTAACAAAGATAGTCTGAAAGATAGTTACACTCTAAAATATTCTAATAAGAAATTTGTATCTCATCAAAACAGACAGGGTGTTTTTGATGATTGAATAACTGTAAAAATACGTAATTATAAAGGAGTCATATAAATGCCAAAACGTCCTGTATTTATTCCTAATACTGTTGGTTCTACTCTTGTAGAAACTAAAATGGTGGATTTTCAGTATCACTCAAATTTTAGAAATTTCTAGCAAGTCAGAATTAGCGTTAGGAGTGGCACTTAGCGCTTTTAATTTAATGATGTTGGATAAAAAGACGAATCAAAAATTTAGTGTTGAGTGCGCATTTCAAAGCAGTAAGATTTTTGAAAATGGCGGACCATTTCTAGATCTTTTAAACGTGACTTCACGAGAAGCCAAAAAGGATGAGAGATTAAAAACATCAGGGCAGTTAAAAAAATTTAATTTTTATGGCATGGATTGGACTTTAGAGCCTTTAACAGCATTTTATGATTGGTTATACATTAATGCTTTGAATTTCAATTCTGAATATCATGAGGAATTATTGAAATATGAGGCATTTACAGACATCGAATTTAATCCTGAAAAGTCAATAAACTGTCAGGCTTATTCAATTGCAATGTTTGTATCTTTATCTAAAAGAAACTTATTAGGTAAAATCCGAGATCCTAAAGAATTTTTAAAATTCTACAGTGATTTTCAAATAAGTAATGCTTATATGAATACACGAAATAGTTCAGGTACAGGCTCACTTTTTTAATAAATAAACATAGGATTTAAGCTGTAAACCCATGCCCAAAAAATCCCCCGAACAAAAAGCCGAAGAAGAACGCCGCTATATTGCGGCAAGTAGCGCTTCCAATACAGCAGAACTCGAACCATTTTTAACTGATCCGAATCAAGCAATTCGTGTAACAGCCGCCATGAACCCCGATGCAGATGCAGACATTCTTGACCGCTTTGCCAATGATAAATTTTGGGGCGTACGCATAGAAGTGGTGGGACATCCCAATGTTAGCGAAGCCACATTACGCAGATTACTCGAATCTAAAGTCAGCAAACGAGGCGTTGTCCATCATGCAGCACACAAAAAACTGCTCGAACGAGGCGTTGAGTTTGGTGAAGACGGTATGCCATACGAAATTAATCAGTAGAGTAAATAAAAGCTGATGAATAGAAAATCCGATTTGTTTTTGGAAATTTAAAAGAAGAATATATAAATTTGTGTGATGAAAGTTTTTAAATGGAATAAAAATGATAAAAAATACCAATATAAGCATTTCTTGCAAAAATGACATCATCATTTAGCAAAATAGACAGTAGACAAAGCGAAAAAAAAGAGGCTATACTTTGTTCACCATTTCTAATACCTATGGAGAACAAAAATGGTTATGGCTGGTCAAAAACCTGGAACAGGCTTCTATTTTTGTGTCAACTGCGGACACCGCACCTACTTAGAAATTGGTACAGATCGTCTACCACCGTGTACCAAATGCCTTGGCAATCAATTCAACAACAAGAATGCCTAAGCAGCACAAACAAAACAGTTACTCTCTGTTTTAGAAAAAGCCCTATCACCCCATAGGGCTTTTTTGTTACCGTATAAAAAAATATAAACACAATAAGGTAGGGCACAACATGGAAACCATCCTGAGCTTATGTATCGGTATTGGACTCAGTGCCGCTTGTGGTTTTCGTGTATTTGTACCGCTATTGGTCATGAGTATTGCCTCACTCATGGGATGGTTTGAACCCATGAAGGGTTTTGAATGGTTGGCAATGCCATCAGTCTGTATTGGTTTAACTGTTGCAACCCTCTGTGAAATCGGGGCGTACTATATCCCTTGGGTAGATAATATATTAGATACGATAGCAACGCCTGCGGCACTCATTGCAGGAACATTAACCACTATGGCAGTCAGTACAGGGGAAATGTCGCAATTTACCAGTTGGGCAGCCGCAATTATTGTCGGTGGAGGAACTGCGAGCGCAGTACAATTAAGTACAGTCGCTGTTCGTGGTATTTCTACAGCAACTACAGGTGGAGTCGCTAATCCAATTATTTCAACAGGAGAGTGGCTAGGCGCTATTGTCGTTTCGATACTGTCTTTAATTGCACCTATTTTGGTGGTATTGCTGGTCATTATGTTGATGTTTGTTGTGATTCGATGGATTCGTAAAAAAAGACAGGAAAAGTTGAATAAAACTGCACCATACTAAAATTTTTAAATAAAATAATAAAAAGCCATTTTGTATTTATTTTTGATTGTTTTTAAATAAAAACTAATAAATATTTCGCTTAAATGTGATGTGTTTCACGATTTTTTGTCTGAAATTCAAGGGATTAGCGCTAGATTCTGTTAAAATAATGCCACTTATCAGGAAAAAGAAAAATGAAAACATTTGATTTAGTGATCCACTCCCCTAAAAACCTACAAGAAGGTGGAGATGAGATTTTAGAAAAATTAGCTGCAATTAATGCATTGATTAAATTTGACAGTATTCATTGGCAACAACAAAGAGTGCGTCAGCTGCAATTTAATGGTGATAATGCGAGCTTTACATTGACTGACCTTGAAACACATTACAGTCTTAGATTTACTTTAAATGCTTTTTCTGCATCTAAGCATTTAGAGTTTAAAATGGAAAGTGATATTCCTGTGATTATACCGCAAAAGGATGTTTTTGGTTTAATTACCCGTAAAACCAAAGATTATATTGGTTTTAAGAGAATTGATTTTTCAACTACACGCCAATATCTCTTATTCTTTTTAAATGGTGAAAATGAAACTTTAGCGCAGCATTATAAAAACAGTAGAATTAAAGCTCCAAGATAAATATAAAACGAAGTGATGATGTAGAGAAAATTTCTCCTAAATGCTCTTTTTATGCGGTAAAAAATACGATATTTTTGTCGAAATGGAAAAAAATATGTTTTAAATGCGTTTTTGTGAAAAATATTTTTAAAATTACTCGAAATCAACCAATCTTAGGAAATTAATCCCGTAAGGCTTTGGCTATTATAAGTCTCAAGGGTGTGATGGGATCGAAAAGAGTAGCTTGCTGCCAGTTGCGTACAACGTGAGTGTAGTACAAATCCAAAAGATCTCGATTCGGCTTAGGACGCTATAGACCAAAAGTTTATAGGCAATAGGGTTAGAACTTACAAAGTTTTAATAGTTGAAGTAAACCATACGATGTTTTCCCAAATACCCACAAAATTTTCTAGTGATAAAAATAATAAATAAAAATGTTAAAAGTTTCATGAAATATCTCTTTTATCTAAAATTCTCTTAAACCATACTTCACAATTTAGCGACAAATTTTGTCGTTTAGCTGCTTTTTCCCGTTGAATTATTAAAATGAAAAATATACATTTATTGAGGAAATTAAATTTAAAATGAAAAATAACGCAAGGAATTTTTATGTTGCTGACCATTCAGCTTGATCAAATACAACAGATCATTCCTGATACAAATTCAGAAAAAGCTGCTAAAAAATTGGCTAAAGTCAATGATTGGAATAATAAAGGTGCTTCTACAGATCAATGGATCTGGGCAGAAATTAAAGGGAGTGCGATTTATCAAAGTGCCATTTTTTTACCACAACTAAAATGTGAATGTAGTTGTCCAAGTTTTAAACGTCCTTGTAAGCATGCACTTGCTTTACTGATGGTGTATCAAGAGCATCCTGCCGAGTTTCAAATTCAGGAAGATGAAACACAATTTCCTGAACGTGTTACAAAATGGCGTGACAAACTCACGCAAAGTACCGAGAAAAAAGCTGAAAAAGCCAATAAACCTGTTGATGAAGCAGCACGTGCTAAGCGTCAAGAATCACGTGATAAAAAAATTGATCAAGCCATTGATGCTTTGCAACTGTGGCTGAAAGATGTGGTCAATTTAGGCTTAGGTGAAGTGCGTTCACAAAATGGACGACAATTTTTTCATGAAATTACCAGTCGTTTGGTAGATGGTCAGGCTGCGGGAATCAATATTTGGATTGATGAATTTTCAAGTGCGTTATATCAGCCGAATTGGCAACAACACAGTGCTTTTTGGCTTGCGCGTTTGTATCTGATTGCTGAGCTATGGCAAAAAAGAGCACAACTTTCTCTAGATTTACAGCAAGAATTACGTCAGTTGATGGGCATTAACCTTGCGAGTGATTTTTGGTCAAGCCAAAGTACAGAAGAACTACAGTTGAGTGTACTTGCTTCTCGTACACAAGCATTACAACAGTCTAAAGGGAATTTTCGTCGTCAATGGTTATGGGACGAGAAAACATGTATAGATTATTTAATTTTAGATTTTGATATTGCACCGCATACACGTTATGGCTTAACCCTACCAAGTCAGCATCATTTTAAACTCAAAGCACAGCGTTATCCTGGGGTAGAACAACAACGTTTAAAACTTGCAGAGCAAGTCACACTCAACGATATTGACGCTATTAAAATTGAAAATGAACCGCCGCAAGGTTTTGTGTGTTTTGAAGATGCTTTAGCCAAACATGCAGAAAAACTTAGTCATAATCCGATGCATCTGACCAGTTTTTGGTGGATGAATCCTGTGCGTTTAAGTCAAAAAGATGAGCGTTATTATCTGATTGATTCGACACATCATATGATGCCGATTTCACTCAGTACTGATCAATTTACTGCGTTATGGATGATGGTGAGTAATCAACCTTTTTATGCAGGTTTAGAGTGGAATGGTTTAGAACTGCAACTCATCAGTATTTGGCAAGGAGCGCATTACCAATGTCTATAAGCTCACCTTTAGAACAATTTACCAAGCAACTTGAACTTAAACTCACCCTTGGGCAGCATTATCAACAAGCGATTCATGTACCTGCACCCATTTCTGAGTTTGTCAGTGATGAACAGGATTTATTGGGTTTAAATTTGCAATGGACACTTTTTCAAGTGTCTGCACAACAAGCTTATCCTTGTTCAGAACAACAACTTGCTCGCTTAGCCGATGATGAAACGCCATTTACACCCAGTAAACGGGGTATGAATAGCCTAATTAAAAGTATTGTTCAGCTTAATCAATATAATTTTCAATATGATAAGTCTGCTTGGATGAATTATCTATTGCATCTCATTCGTTTGCAGAAGCAGGCGATTGCGCCACATTTGGTTTTAGATGTACTTAATGTTGCCAATAATGATTTGCTATTAGCGGCAACATTGCCTGAACGAAGCTATAAATTGCAAGATTTGCGTCAGGATAATCGCTTAAAAGTGGCTAAAATTTTACATCAGACATTGATTTTACAACAACCCATTGATGAAGAAGATGCAAAATTTGCCAGTTTAAGTAAAGGTCCTGCTGAGCGTTTACTTCAAAACCTTGCACTTGAACATGCTGATTTTATTCATCAAAATTTTGAAGCTTTATGGAAACGTATTGATAAAGAACAGCGTAAAGACTGGATTGAAAATACACCATTTTCATTCTTTGCCCCGCATATTGCATATTTAACTGCATTGCATCAAAAGAAACCTGAACAAGCTTTAGGGCAAGGTTTACACTATTTATTTTTGCATGATTCTGAACATACTTATACGCAAAAAATGCTGCAATTACTGGAAAATGTCATTGAATTTGATGCTAAAAATCGTTGTATGATCGTGCGAATGAGCATTGAATTGGATGAACAATTACAACAACTCAATATCATTGATTACACTGCAAATGGCAATGAACGTAAGGTCATTAATGAGCTGAATATTGAAGAAAATTTAATAAAATTCTCACAATCAAGTAAAGCTGAAGACTATTTATATTTTATTTTAAAAGCGATGCCTTTGTCTTATTGGCAACAGATTTTCCCAACATGGGAGAGTTTACTGAAGCTGAAATATAAAAATCAGCGAAATCACATTTTAGATGCATTTTGTTTCCGCTGTTTTCATGAGCAACGTGCCGATTTAGCACAATGGCTCTATGAAAATTATCAAGAAGAACTTGAAAGCATCCGTTTTGCTTCCAATATGCAATATCTGTATCCGCTACTGAGCATTGAAAAACGTGATCATTTGATGTTGCAGCATTTACGCCAAGCCCGTAAACGTCATGAACCTGATTTTTTATTGGATGTTTGGAAACGCTTACCATTGTCTGCGTCAGAGATTGGTATTTTATCCAAAGAACTAACTGAGCGTTTATTGGCAGAAATCTATCTACAAGAAGAGCAGGAATATGCCTATTTATTGCATCCATTGTATGAATGGCTTGTGGTCTATGGCTATCCAACTGAAATTAGCCCATTAAAAGATTTAGATTCTAGTCGTTTTGATATTTTAAATAGCATTGCCAAACAAAAAATGGCATTGCTTCCGTAACAAAAAATCATTTTAATTTTCGATAAAAAGGACACTGACATGAGTCAAGTTTTACGTGCCAAAGCAGAACAACAATATGCCCATGAGTTGGCAGCTTTAAAAGAACACGATAAAAAACAACGCCCTGCACAATGGGAGTTATCACCAAATGCTGTAGTTGATTATTTAATGGGAACGACTCTGCCTGATGGTACTGAAATTTCAGCAAAATATATTGGTAATCGTCGTTTGATGGAAATTGCGGTGGCGACATTAGCCACAGACCGCGCACTTTTATTATTGGGTGTACCAGGAACAGCAAAATCTTGGGTATCTGAGCATTTAGCTGCGGCAATTAGTGGTAACAGTACTTTGCTCATTCAAGGGACAGCAGGCACCAGTGAAGATACTTTGCGTTATAGCTGGAACTATGCGCAACTACTTGCTAAAGGTCCAACTGAAGAAGCTTTAGTACAAAGTCCTATGCTACGTGCGATGCGTACAGGAAAAATTGCCCGTATTGAAGAGTTGACCCGTATTCCTGCTGATGTGCAGGATACTTTGATTACATTGTTATCTGAAAAAAATCTACCTGTACCTGAGTTAGGCATTGAATATCAAGCGGTACAAGGTTTTAGTGTGATTGCGACTGCCAACAACCGTGATAAAGGCGTCAATGAGCTTTCATCTGCACTTAAGCGTCGTTTTAATACCGTGATTTTACCACCACCTGCCACTATTGCAGAAGAAATTGAAATTGTGCAACAACGTGTTGCCTCGCTTGGTCGTAGCCTATCTTTACCTGAAATTCAACCACTCGATCAACACATTAAAACCCTTGTGACCATTTTCCGTGAATTACGTGAAGGTAAAACCGTCGATGGTAAACAAAAACTGAAAAGTACCACAGGGACATTATCAACCGCCGAAGCGATTTCAGTGATGAGCCATAGTTGGGCAATGTCAGGGCATTTTGGTGATGGCAGTTTAAATGCCCATGATCTAGTTGCAGGTTTACAAGGTGCGATTGTCAAAGACCCTGTGCAAGATGTGGTGCCTTGGAAAGAATATGTCGAAACTGTCATTAAACAACGTGAAGGTTGGAATGAAATTTACCAAGCTTGCCGAGATTTAGAATAATTACAGTCAAAGGATTTGCCCATGCATTATATTTTAGGGGTACGTCATCATGGTCCTGGCTCTGCTCGAAGTGTTTTAAATGCACTAGAGCAGTTGCAACCTGACTGTATTCTCATTGAAGGACCACCTGATGCGAATGATCGTATTGCACAGCTCAGCCATGCTGAAATTGAGCCACCGATTGCATTACTCATCAACACACCTGTACAAAAAGATGAACGACCACGTGCGGTATTTTATCCTTTTGCAGAATTTTCACCTGAATGGCAAGCATTACAATTTGCTTTAAAACATCAAATCCATACTGAATTTATGGATTTGGCATGTCAGTATCGTTTTGCACTGGAAAAACAGGCTGAGGAGGCACGACAAGCGCTTGAAGCTGAACAACAGACAGATTCAGAAGAAGAAAAATCTGAAGAATCTGTAGATGAGCATGTTGATGAAACGCTTGCTGATGCTGCTTCTGATGAATCAGCTTCTGAGAATGAAAGCACTGATGAAGATGCGTTTGAAATCTCAGATGAAGAACGCAAATTTCTGCAATATCGTCATGATCCCATCGCACTTTTAGCCCATCAAGCAGGTTATCAGGACAGCGAACGTTTTTGGGAACACTTGGTTGAACAGCAACCCCATGCGGGTGATATGTTTCAGTCGATCAATGAAGCAATGGCTGAAATTCGCGATTATTTAAACAGTTTAAATCCGAATACTGAACTTGATGATGATCAGTTGATAGAACAATACCGCGAAGCGTCTATGCGAAAAATCATTCGCCAAGCACAGAAGCAGGGCTTTGAACGTATCGTGGTGATTTGTGGTGCATGGCATGCACCTGTTTTAGTGGATTTAAAAACAAGCTTAAAAGATGACAATCAACTGTTAAAAGGTTTGCCAAAAACTAAAATTGAATCGGCATGGATTGCATGGACACATGGACGTTTACATCGTCACAGTGGTTATGGCGCAGGTATTCAAGCGGTGGGTTGGTATGCACATTTATGGAAGCATTATCAGCAAGCCCTTGAAGGTAAAGTCGATGCTGAAAAAATTAGTATTGATTGGCTCAGTCAGTTTGCTAATGCTTTGCGTGAGGCGGGACATGATGCCTCAAGTGCGCAAATTATTGATGCAACGCAACTGATTCAGTCTCTATTACAATTGCGTGAGCGTCGTATTCCTGATCTTGATGATTTAACAGAAGCGATTCGCAGTGTGCTGCATCATGGTTATGATTTGCCTGAGCCGATCATGAATCAGATGCTATTGGCAGAAAAACTGGGGCATTTACCTGAAGACTATTCAGAATTGCCAATACAACAAGACTTTTTAAAACAATGTAAGTCGTTGCGTTTAAAGCTTGAAGCAGTACATCGTGGGGTTGAACTGGACTTACGTCAGCCTTTTGATTTAAGTAAAAGTCAGTTTTTTCATCGGGTAAATTTGCTTGGTTTGGCATGGGCAGAATTACAAAATTACTCATCAGGTCGAGGAAATTATAAAGAAAACTGGCAATTGTCATGGCAACCTGAAAGCAGTTTATATCTCAATGAAATGTCACTTTGGGGCTATACCATTGCTGATGCAGCCGCAAGTTATATTCAAGATAAAATTGAGCATAGTGATGATCTATCAACCGTTGCTAAATATATTGAGCAAATATTGCTGGCAGGTTTAGACCGTAGTTTGCCTGTGGCTTTACAGCGTTTACAGTCCCTTTCGACTTTGCATCAAGATCCTGATGTATTGCTTGCGACTTTAACACCTTTGGTCACAGCTTTGCGTTATGGCAGCGTCCGTCAATTTTCTGAGCATGAATTATTTCAAATTATTCAACAGCTCAGCATACGTTTAATGTTGTCATTACCACAGTATTGTCAGTCCATTAATGATGATATGGCAAAACAAACCGCACAGCAGTTAAATAGCCTTTATTTGTTGTTGCAGCGTTTAGACAATGCAACGCTCAATCAGTATTGGCAAGACTTAATACTCAAACTATTGCAACAAACCTATATGAATGGTTATTTGCATGGCTCTGTTACCAAGTTAGCAAAACAGCAGCAATTGCTTGATTTAGATGAAATAGAACATTATTTATCACAAGCTTTATCGGTTGGGCAAACCGTTGATTATAGTGCAGGTTGGTTCGAAGGCTTTATCAGTGATCAAGCGTTATTATTGTTACATGAAGATAATTTATGGAACTTGGTGAATGCATGGTTAGGCGATTTACCCGAAGAACAATTTATCAATATTCTGCCTATTTTACGTCGTTCAACCAGTGATTTTAGTCCAAGTGAATCTGCGAAAATTGCAGAAAAAGCAGCATCAGGGGTGACAGTACATATTGCGCAATTGCCTCATCAATTTAATCTTGAGCGTGGTTATAACACTTTATTGAGTTTAAGAAATTTACTTCATCCTCAACCTGTATGTGTAGATGGCGCTGAAAAAGCTGATTTAAAAGAGGGTTCTGATGTCACAAACTAATCAAAATACCCAAGAACAAGAACGACGTTGGCGCTTAATTTTAGGTCAACGTCCTGAGCAGTCATCACCTGAGTATTGGTCGAGTGATGATGAAAATATGTTCCAGTGTTTAGATGTGTTATATAACACGCAACAGCAACAACGTGGTGGTTTAGGGCGTTCTAGTCCACGTATTGCCAAATGGCTGGGCGATATTCGTCAGTATTTCCCAAGTTCTGTGGTGCAAATCATTCAAAAAGATGCGCTTGAACGTTTGAACTTGCAACAAATGTTGCTAGAGCCTGAATTGTTAGAAAATATCGAAGTTGATATTCATTTGGTTTCGACTTTGATTGGCTTAAATCACTTGATGCCTGATCAAACCAAAGAAACTGCCCGTATTGTGGTACGTAAATTGGTTGAGGAAATTGAGCGACGTTTAAAACAAAGTTTAGAGCAAGCCATTCAAGGTTCAGTCAACCGTTCAGCCCATACGCGCCGTCCAAAACGTATTCAAGATATTAATTGGCACCGCACCATTCAAGCCAACTTAAAACATTGGCAAGAAGAATACAAAACCATTATTCCTGAGCAATTGCATGGACATCCACGTCAGCGCAGTTCCTTAAAAGATATTGTACTGTGTGTTGATCAGAGCGGTTCGATGGCGCCTTCGGTGGTGTATTCGAGTATTTTTGCTGCGGTGATGGCAAGTATTCGGGCTGTGACCACACAAATGGTGGTGTTTGATACGCAAATTGTTGATTTAACACCATTGCTTGAAGACCCAGTTGATGTACTGTTTGGTACGCAACTGGGTGGCGGTACAGATATTGCCAAAGCGATTAAATATTGTCGAACAAAGATCACTCGTCCTGAAGAAACAATTTTTGTGTTGGTCACAGATTTATGTGAAGGTGGCAGTGAGCAACAGCTCTTTAAACAAGTGGCTGAGATGCTCAATAGTGGTGTCCAAATCGTAACTTTATTGGCACTGTCAGATGAGGGAGCACCTTATTATGACCGTGAAAATGCACAAAAATTTGCGGCATTGGGCATTCCCACTTTTGCGTGTACTCCCGATCAATTTCCTGAATTAATGGCAAAAGCCATTGAAAAGCAGGATATTAATGCTTGGTATGCAACACAACAACAAAAATAGGTAAATCAAGGCAGTAGCCACTGCCTTGATTTAAGAAATAAGAGGATGCCGCATTATTTGCTTGCAATTAAAAGCTGCATCTTTTCAGATTGTTGTGTGGTTAAAACAGGCAGTAAAGATGGATTATTTGGATAAGCCACTCCATTAAAAGCTAATTGCACTGCACCCTGATTGCGAGATTGTACAACTAAGTTTTTCCAACCATGACTTTGTTGTTGACTGACATAAATAGGTGGACTTGTAACGGTGGTTTTATTTATTAATTTAAATTGCTGATTAGGTAAACCTTGATAAATCAATAAGGTACATCCACCAGAGCCGCACCAGTCTAAACCTTGTAGTAATACTACAGCATCAGGTTGACCATCTTGATTTAAATCATGAAAAGCTGATAAATATTGGGTTTGGTCTTGAGTGTATTGATATACGCTTTGTTGTAAGGCGTGTTGTGTGGAAGGATTAGTCTGTTTAGGCATTTGTTCTATTACTGTAGTACATCCTGCAAAGCATAAAATACATCCTAAATGTAGAAATTTCATATTTATTTAACCGTTTGAATCCCAATACTGAGTCATTATATTGTACAAAGATTTATCATCATGAGTGATTTTATGCACTCATAACATAGTAACAGTGACAGTTTAAAAATAGAGTTGAGCTATTGGTGAAGATGAAAGTTAAATTTAAAATATTGATTTTTATAATATAAAGAAACGATGAAGAAGATGATGAAAACTTATCAATTTTTAATTTTATTTATTCTATCTTTTTGCTTAAACGCTTGTGGTGATTTTACTCATTTTCAACAACATGCTGATGAGCAATTTGGAGACCAACATTTTAAAACAGCAATTGCTTTAATTGAATTACACAAAGTACGATTTGGTGAATATCCAGCGTCTTTGGACGACCTAAAGTATACAGGGGATTGGGATTTACTCGCTTTAAATTCGGTCAGTTATCACAAAGTAGACAATGGTTATCACTTAGATATTCTTAAAGGTTGGGTGGGACAGCCAAAACTTAATTATCCCCAAGAATTTTGGCAAGGTATTGGCTTAAAACAGAGTAATGCAAAGTAAAAAATAAAGATTAAGGATTGATAAATCGCACCATAATTTTTTGTAGATAAGACTATAATTAAAATCTCAGAAAAAGCTGATAAACTTTAAGTTTATGTATTTAATGTGAATATTGAGAGTCTAAAGATGAAAAAACTTGAGAAAATTCTTTCAATAAATACTTTGGCTCGACGTGTGATCATTCTCTTGATGATTTTAATCTGGGGATGGATTGATATTGCAACAGGCTATGAATATTCCTTTGCTGTATTTTATTTAATTCCTGTGTCGATTGCAGCATGGTTCGATAATAAAAGAGTGACGATTTTTACCATTATTGCAGCAGGAATTACATGGTTATATGCAGACTTTGTCTCAGGTCATCATTATTCAAATATTATTATTCCTTATTGGAATGCTGTAGTACGTTTAGGATTTTTTAGTGTTGTTGCATTTTTAGTGATGAAAGTTCGTGAAAACTTGGCAGCAATGACCTTAATGGCAATGAAAGATAGCTTAACCTTACTCAATAATGCGCGAGCTTTTGGTTTGCAATATCATGAATTAAGATTATATAAAAATAAATCAGGGTACAAAATAGCGATTGCTTTGATTGATTTAGATGGTTTTAAAGCAGTCAATGACCAATATGGGCATAGTAAAGGCGACGATATTTTAGTTGAATTTGCAGAAATTTTAAAATCTGTTGCGAGACCTGACGATGTGGTTGCTCGTTTAGGTGGTGATGAATTTGTCATGATTTTAAAAGACATTCATCAAAAAAGTGCGGAAATTTTTGAACAAAAACTACGAACAGCATTTTTAACCAGTACATTAAAACAGCGCTATGGTGTAGATTTTAGTATGGGAATTCGTATTTTCGAGCAATTGCCTGAAAATTTAGATGTCGCAACGCATCAAGCAGACCAATTAATGTACCAATCTAAAGCACAAGGTAAGTCTCAAACTGTTATTTGTATGGCATAAAATTAAGTATTTAAAAGAGTATGTTAATTTTTTGCTGGTGATTTAGATCTGTAAAACTTAAAATCTGCGCAGTTTTTTTGATTTTCTTGATATGCCTTTAGACCAAACATTTGTATATATGCCTCCCCAAGAGCCACTTTCAATTATTTATGAAGATGCAGACTTGGTCGTGATTGATAAACCCGCAGAGTTATTGTCTGTTCCGGGGCGCTTACCTGAACATCATGATAGTGCTTATTTCCGTGTATTAGAACGTTATCCTCATGCCAAAATTACCCATCGTTTAGATATGGCGACTTCGGGTATTTTAATGTTTGCTAAACATAGAGATGCAGAAGTTGCGATCAGTAAAATGTTTCAGGCACGTACTGTTAAGAAAAATTATATTGCTTTGGTACAGGGGAAATTAGAAGGTGAGGGCAGTGTAGATGTTCCTCTTATTACAGACTGGGAAAATCGTCCTCGTCAAATGGTGCATTTTGAGCTAGGTAAATCTGCCAAAACATTGTATCAAGCTTTAAATTATGATGAGCAGCAAGATATTACTCGGGTTTTACTCACACCGATTACAGGGCGTTCACATCAATTAAGAGTACATATGATGTATATTGGACACCCGATTACAGGAGATAAAATTTATCATCCTGATCCTGAAAAAAGCCCTTTAAAGCGTATGGCTTTGCATGCGAGTTATTTAGAGTTTATACAACCTTTAAATGGTGAAAAAGTTATCATTCAGGGAGATGTACCTTTTTAAGATTCATTTGAATTTTCATTATTTTTATAAATATCACCCTGTATAACATTGGAAAATAATAAAATGATACAACCTGCAATCGCTCAAATAATTTTAATTATATTGTTAGTTTTATCATGGGGTGGAATCATTTTTTGGTTGGTTTATATCACCATTAAAGGTTTGTCACCCTATGAGGTTACAAAGGAAAATCGAAGATTTATACTGTTTATCTTTCTAATGATGAGTGCAATTCTCATGATTTATGATTTTACTCCCGCAGATGCTACAGATTTAGAAAAAATTAATCGGTATTTAGAACAGGCAAAACAAGAGCATAACCAAGATTTATTATTGACTATTCAACAAATCAAAATGCAACCACAAATCAGCATTAAAGATCGGAAATATATAGAAAAGTTAATTGAAAAAGGTATTTAATCTAAAATATAAATGATAGGGTAAAAGAGACTGCGTGTAGGAAACAATTTCTTTAAATTTATTTGATCATTTCATATTCAGTAAAGATTTAATCGCCAAATTGCAATAAAACTCAGTTAATCTACGAGAACAAAAATGGCAAAGATAATAAGGAAGCCCCAATGACACGCGATTTTGAACAATTCCCTGATGATGATAACGGCAATTTATTGTGGCAAATGCAAGAAGATGGTGATGATTTAAACGAAATACATGAAATTGAATTTTCACTATATTTTAAAACACAAGAATTAGCAGAAAAGTGTGCTATTCATCTATTGCTTGAAGAACAAAAAATTTCAATGTATTTAGATGAAGAGATTGAACCTAATGAGTGGGTGATCACTGTTTTTGTAAACCTATTACCTGATTATTCAGATATTGTTGATCTAGAAGAATGGTTTAGTAAAATCGCTGAACAATTTTCGGGTGAATATGATGGTTGGGGTTGTAGTACTTATATCTTTGATGATGAAGAATATGAGGAAATTGAACTGGGTGAAATGAAATAATTTTCACATGATTTAAATAAAAAAGCATATCTTCTACGATATGCTTTTTTTATAGGAATTTTTAAGTTTCCATACACGAAAGAAATACACAAGACTTTGTTAGCAGCAGTACACTGAAAGCAGAAAAACAACAAGGAAGGAAAGTCGAGTATGGGAAATGTGATTCAGCTTCATCGAGTATTTAGTGCGCCGCCAGAACGTGTATACCAAGCTTTTTTAGACCCTGATGCCCTCGTAAAATGGATGGCACCCCATGGTTTTACCGCTAAAATTCACTATCTTCATGCTGTAGAAGGTGGAGATTATAAAATTTCATTTACAAATTTTTCGACAGGATCACAGCATACTTTTAGTGGTATTTATCATGAATTAGTACCCAATGAACGCATTCGTTATAGCGATCAATTTGATGATTTACATTTACAAGGTCAAATTGAAATGCAGATTGAACTTAAATCTACAATGGTTGGGACTGAACTATTTATCACTCAATCAGGGATTCCTGAATTAATTCCTGTGGCTGCTTGCTACTTAGGATGGCAAGAATCTTTACAACTGTTATCTTTATTGGTCAATCCAAACATTCCAGATCATTAGTACCCAGAATAGCAACTTGTAATGGTTGACTTAAAAATTGCATCATGATGGTGGATTTATAAAGCCTTAAAATAAATATGGGATTGGTCTATAAATAGCGATAGATATAGGCTATAGTATATGCCATTTTTTCCTTTATTTTGAGGTTGTTATGTCATTACCAAATTGCCCAAAATGTCAGTCTGAATATACTTATGAAGATGCCGATTTACTCATTTGCCCTGAATGTGCACATGAATGGAAAGAAGGTGAGCAACCTGCTCAAGACCAAAGCGACATCATCAAAGATGCTTTTGGTACAGTTTTAACTGATGGTGATGCTGTTACTGTAATTAAAGATCTAAAAATTAAAGGTTCTTCATCTGTCGTAAAAGTCGGTACTAAAGTTAAAAATATTCGATTATTAACGAATGCAAGTGATGGTCATGATATTGATTGTAAAATTGATGGCATAGGTGCAATGAAATTAAAATCTGAATTTGTGAAAAAGGCATAAATATAAGATGATAAGCCAATAGTTTTTTAATTGATTTATCAAGGAATGGGCAATGAAAAAAAGTTTAGTGATGACCATTTTTTTCATTGTCCTCTTGCTGATCGGTTGGTTAGTGTCACCTTATTGGATGTTATATCAAATCAATCAAGCCATTGAGAATAATCAAGCAGAGAAAATTTCAAAATATATTGATTATGCACGTGTACAGGCAAGTTTAGAGCCTCAGATTCAGAAAAAAATGAATCAAAGTATTGGCTTAGAAAACAATCATACATGGATTGGACAATGGGGAGAGCATTTGACTGAGCAAATTTCTCATCAAGTGGTGCAAAAAATATTAACCCCAGAGGCTGTTGCTTTACTTTTTCAGGGTAAACAATTAAAAGAAAAATTTGATTTTTCTCAATTTACAACAAAAAAATTAATTTCTCAGACGTTTTTGCCACAAGAACATCTAGTAGCGCAGGTACTAGAAATAGAGCCAGTATCCTTACCGAAAGTTTTAAAAAAGAATGATATCGATGCACGTTATATTTCTATAAATACATTTCAAGTGATCGTTCCAACATTCGCAGCTAAAAATACTCAATTTATTTTTCAACGTCATTATGTAGATTGGAAATTGACTGAAATCCACTTAAATTAGTTTTTAAATTGTTTATATTTTCTACAATTTTATTTTAATATTTTTTTTAATTGTATGTTTTTTATTGTAAAAAATCATTTTTCAGTTGTTATTTTTGAATAAAAATGTCAAATTAATCACAAATATTATAAGCAATTGAGAATAAGTATATGCTTGTCGATATAGAAGGTGATGCAACCATTGCACATGAAGTCTTAGAACAAATTAAAAAGTGGGATAAGGCATTGATGAATCAAAGCATTGATGAAATGACTCAACATTATGCAGAAAATGTTAGTCTTTTTGATGTCAGTTCGCAGTTAAGTGGGCTTGAACAATATAAACGTGAATGGGAAAAAGTTAGCCCATATTTCACTGCAAATATGAAAATTACTCGACGTGATATTAAAATTCATGTTTTAGCAGATTCGGCATTTTTATATTGTTATTCCAAGTTGGAAAATACACAATTAAAAGAGATATTTAAAATGCCTTGGTGTCGAACAACATTATGTTTGCAGAAAAAAAATGATACATGGGTGTTACTGCATCAACATATTTCGGTACCTGTAAATATGCTCACTGGCAAAGCCATTGATTTAGAAATCAAATCTAAGCTGAAGTTAGTGGTATAACCGCTTTGATAAATCCTGTTGTGTGGAAATCTAGCTATAGCATCAGGTACAAAAAAGAAACGTGTTTTATGAAATGCAAGCATTTCTCATGAGATAAACTCTGAATTATCTTTGAGTAGGGAAAAGGATTTTCCATGAGTTTTCATGATTTTTATCGTATGAGTTCGCATGCTGTAATTTGTAATACTCAAAATGAAGTTCTTTTATTAAAAGCCACTTATGCTGATTGTGCATGGGGTTTACCAGGCGGCGCTTTAGATCTAGGAGAAACGATTCATGCGGCTTTAATTCGTGAGTGTCGTGAGGAAATTGGTTGTGACATTCAAATCGATTATTTGTCAGGTGTTTATTTTCATTCTGTAGTGAAGTCCCATGCTTTTATTTTTAAATGTACTTTAGCAAAAGATGCTGAGATCAAGTTAAGCGAAGAGCATTCAATGTATCAATGGTTTAAGATTGATGAGCTGTCTGCTGTACAAAAAATAAGAATAGTGGACTGTTTAAATTTTCAAGGTACAGTACAAAGTAGAGTATTTTAAACAACAATAATTCAATAGGTTTTTCATCAACTTGCTTTAAAATAACAAGGATTTAAATACAATTAGAGCATTGAGATGAATTTTAATTTACAACAAAAAATAGCTTTAAGCTTTTTGTGTTTGTTCATACAAAATAGTAGTTTTGCGGCGATTCAAGGGCTTAGTTTTGAACATAAAGATTGGATGTTAGCCTGTGATAATACAGGAACTTGTCGTGCAGCAGGTTATCAAAATGGTGATAGTAATGACCCTATAAGTGTATTATTAACCCGAAAAGCAGGTGAAAATACGCCCATACTTGCAGAAGTACAGTTTGGTGAATTAGAAGAAAATCAAAAAACTAGTGACAAGTATGAACTCAAAATAGATGGAAAATCTTATGGTTGGGTGAAAAATAATACTGAGTCAAATCTACTCAATGCCAACCAACTCAAAGCTTTGCTCACAACAGCACAGCGTGAAGCTGTGGTAACTTTTGAATCAGGTCAACAGCGTTATACTTTGTCAGGGCAAGGAATGAGTGCTGTATTGTTAAAAATGGATGAGTTTCAAAAACGTATAGGAACTTCCTCGGCACTGATTAAAAAAGGTACTCAAGTCAATCGCAATGTTTTGGCAGCAGCAGCGAAGCCGATTGTTGTAGCTCAAGATTTAATAAAAGCGAAAGAAATAAAGCTTTTACCAAAAAGTGAAAAAGTACAAAAAATCATAACTTTGTTAAAAAAGACCACAAATGCTGATGATTGTCCTATTTTATTTGATCAATCTGAATACTCAGACACAGACCGTTTGGTGATTACGCCTCTCACAAAAGACCTAAATGCTGTGTCCAATGCTTGTTGGAAAGGGGCTTATAACTTTGGTTGGGGCGTTTGGGTCATGAATAAAGACTTGAGTGCAGTAAAACAATTTGTCAGTTATTCCATTAGTGATGAAGTCGATAGCCAGTTATTTGAAAACCATAAAGGGCGAGGTATTGGCGATTGTTGGTCGCAAGCAACATGGACGTGGAATGGACAGCGTTATATCCAAACTTTGGATGCAACAACAGGACTATGTAAAGGTTTTGCTGGTGGTGCTTGGCAATTACCCACTGTTGTTGCAGAAGTGAAAGGTTTAAAGCAATAAGCTATGAGTTGAAGTTAACATTTTGAAAGGTTGAGTTTTTCAAGTACTTCATCAATTTTTTTCAAACGTTTAACTTCACTCCATAAGGCTTGAGCTTCAGGATAGTGTTTAGACATCATGCCTAGCCATTGTTTATAACGTCCGACCATATTCACTTCTTTTTTATAGTCACCATTTAGAAAACGAATTTGTAAACTCAGTAATTCATTCCATGTGATCAATGGTTCATCAATATTTTTTCGAATACATTGGGTTAGGTCAGGTGTCGTAACAGCACCGCGACCAATCATTAAATCTTCACAGCCCGATTCAAGTTGGCATTGTTTTGCATCAGCATTTGTCCAAATTTCACCATTGGCAATGACATTGATGTTGAGTGATTCACGGATCGGCTGAAGAAGATCCCAAAAAGCAGGCGGTGTATAGCCATCAGCTTTGGTACGCGCATGTACCGTTACCCATGCTGCGCCTGCGTCTTCAATGGCATGCGCATTTTCCATGGTAAAATTTCGATCCATATAACCCAAACGCATTTTTGCTGATACAGGAATATGCATAGGTACAGCATCACGTACAGCCTTAACCAACTCATGTACTACTTCAGGCTCATCTAAGAGTACTGAACCACCTCGATGACGATTTACAGTTTTTGCAGGACAGCCAAAGTTAAGGTCAATTGCAGGTGCGCCAAGTTCAGCAGCACGAACCGCATTGGCTGCAAGCATGTCTGGATTATTTCCTAAAAACTGCACATGTACAGGTGTTCCTGCTGCTGTTTTACCGTCATTGTTTAATTCAGGGCAATAGCTGTGATAAATATGATCGGGTAATACCGAATCGGTGACACGAATAAACTCAGTGACGCACCAGTCAAAGCTGCCAACTGATGTTAAAACATCACGCATAATTGGATCGGTTAAGCCTTCCATTGGTGCAAGCACAAGTTTCACTGAATTACCTAAATGCGAAATCTAAACAGGAGCGTTATACTTTTTTTTACATAAGTTGTCTAGCAGAGGTCATGATAAAGAGCGTGATGTTAACGCTGAGTTTAAAAAGAGCATTCAAAAGTATGCTTTAAGTCAGAAGAATTTTGAGTGTCCGTTTTAATTGAGAATACACATTTAGATAATAAAAATCACGATCAAGTTTAAATAAAGTGATTTCATCATGTTCATTTATGTATTTGCTATAAATAAACAAAATATTCTCTCATTTCGTACTATTTTTTCTTCTCAGTGACACAAGAAAATGTGCAATAACGATCATTGTCATAGGTTGACACAATTCCATCATAATTAGGATCTGCATCTTTGATGAGAAAAACTTGATCACATTGACGACATTGATCCTCAGTTATTGTATTTGAGTCGTCATATTCAAGATGCGTTATAATATTCATAATCAAGCCTTTTTTGATAAATTTTAAATACATATTTTTTTTAGGAGATTAAATAAGTTACATATTTAAAACAAGTCAAAAAACTTAATTTGACGAATTATTTTTAAGTTGAGGAGAAAGTTAGACATGTTTTCTCCTGAACTTTAACGATTTAGCACCATTTCCAAAATAAATTTTGAACCAATAAAGCCGATTGCCAATAAGAAAAAGCCAATAATGGTAAAGCGAATGGCTTTTTGACCACGCCAACCAAATTTGTAATGTCCAATCAACAACGCACCATAAACGAACCAAGAAATAATACTAAACGCAGTTTTATGTGCTAAATGCTGTGCAAAAAAGTTATCAACGGTAAAGAAGCCAAAACCTAGAGCAATGGTCAATAAACTAAACCCAGCCACTAACATATCAAATAGAAGTGATTCCATCACTTGTAAAGGAGGCAATAAACTGACCCAGACGCGTTTTTTTTGTTTTTTCTTGAGCTCTCTATTTTGTAACCAAATTAAAATGGCTTGAATTGTTGCCATCAATAAGACTGCATAGGCAGATAAAGATAAAATAATATGAATATCAAGCCCTAAAGAATGCACCTCCATAAATTGGCGAGGTAAGCTAAAAGCAAAACCTAAAATTAAGCCTAAAGCAGCAACAGGGATTCCTAATAAATTTAGAGCAATAACAGGACGATAGGTGCTAAATAATACACTTAGTAATAGCATTAAGCCTGAGGTAAAGGACATTAAATTGAAGACGTCATAATTTATGCCTAACGGAGTTAACATACTAGAAGAGACGACTAGAGTATGTAAAACTAAGCCTAAACCCAACACGACACCAATAAACCAATGATTTGGTGCACGTTTAGACATTAGATGCATAAATAAATACCAAAATGATGTGGTATAGGCAATTAATGCTAAAA
Source organism: Acinetobacter sp. R933-2 (assembly GCF_030325485.1). NCBI lineage: Bacteria > Pseudomonadati > Pseudomonadota > Gammaproteobacteria > Moraxellales > Moraxellaceae > Acinetobacter > Acinetobacter sp. R933-2. The sequence continues at coordinate 284,280 of NZ_JACAIJ010000002.1, read as the reverse complement.
TAGTGTAAACCAAGGGGAGGCTAATCATGTCAAACCTTTTTCGGGATGATAAATATTCATGTTATAAGATATAAATTCGATATGAACTCAAGTATCCTATCGCATCTTATGCAGAAATTTTCTATTTTAAGAAAGATTTTTTTGCTACTAGCTATTTTAAGCGGATTTTGCAATGTTTGATACCTTAACAGAACGACTCACGCAGAGTTTAAGAAATGTTACTGGCTCAGGGCAGCTAACCGAAGACAACATTAAAGACACGTTGCGTGAAGTGCGTATGGCACTTCTAGAAGCGGACGTTGCCTTACCTGTAACTCGTGAGTTTATCGCGAAAGTTAAGGAAGAAGCATTGGGTCAAGAAGTCATGACTCAGCTTTCTCCAGGTCAAGCTTTCGTGAAGATCGTCTATGACGAATTGACCAAAATGATGGGCGCAGCGAATGAGACTTTGGACCTAGCTGCAAAGCCACCTGTTGTTGTACTTCTAGCTGGTTTGCAAGGTGCGGGTAAAACCACAACCGCAGCGAAACTTGCACGTTTTTTAAAAGAACGTCAAAAGAAAAAAGTCGCAATGGTTTCTGCTGACGTTTATCGTCCAGCGGCAATTAAACAGTTACAAACTGTTGCGGCTGAAGTTGGTGTTGACTTTATTGAGTCAGATGCTTCTGAAGACCCAATTAAAATTGCGCAACGTGCAATTGGTCAAGCCAAAATTAATTTCAATGATGTGTTAATTGTCGATACCGCAGGTCGTTTGCATATTGATGATGACATGATGGATGAAATCAAAGCATTACATGCTGCGATTAACCCAACTGAAACATTATTTGTTGTTGATGCAATGACGGGTCAGGATGCTGCCAATACAGCAAAAGCATTTAATGATGCCTTACCGTTAACAGGTGTAATTCTGACCAAGACTGATGGTGATGCACGTGGTGGTGCAGCACTTTCTGTTCGTGCAATCACAGGTAAGCCAATCAAATTCTTAGGTATGGGTGAAAAACTTGATGCCTTAGAGCCATTCCATCCTGAGCGTGTTGCACAACGTATCTTAGGTATGGGTGATGTACTTTCTCTTGTCGAAGAAGTTGAACGTAAGATCGACAAAGAAAAAGCTGAAAAAATGGCGAAAAAATTGCAAAAAGGCGGAAGCTTCAATTTTGAAGATATGCTGATGCAATTTGAACAAATGAATAAGATGGGCGGGATGATGGGCTTCTTAGATAAGTTGCCTGGCATGAGCAATTCAGGCATTCAAGATGCAATCGCGCAAGCGAATCCTGAAAAGCAAGTCAAAAAGATGGAAGCGATTATCCAGTCGATGACCATCAAAGAACGTCGTAACCCAGACTTGATGAACCCTAGCCGTAAAAAACGTATCGCAGCAGGTTGTGGTATGGATGTTGTTGAAGTTAATAAACTGATTAAACAGCATGCACAGATGGCAAAAATGATGAAAAAATTTGCAAATCCATCTGGTATGGCAAAAATGATGCGTTCATTGGGTGGTTTACAAAAACAATTCGGTGGCGGCGGTGGAATGGGACCATTATTTGGTAATAATGAGCCAAAAAAATAAGTTTTTCACCCAATAAAGGAGTACTAAAGTACTCCTTTTTTATAAAAAAATTACATTAGAAAACGGATACTTCAGTTATCCTTGCTACTTAAAAATGATTGATAAGAAGAATGATGATATGAATACAGTTTTTATTGTCCATGGCTATCGTGCAGCACCACAAAATCATTGGTTTCCTTGGCTTGCACAAAAAATTCAATCCGTTGGCGCTGCATGTGAAATTGTCCATTTAGAAGACTCTAGTGCTCCACAATATGAAGTTTGGAAAGAGTGTTTACATATGCAAATTTCACCTTTAGATGAAAATAGCATTGTTGTTGCACATAGTTTGGGCTGTCTCAGTAGTTTAGATTTTCTATCAGAAGTACTCAAAGGCAAAAAACTGAAGGCTATTTTTTTAATAGCACCTTTTAAAGCGTCATTACCTGCATTACCTGAGTTAAATGGTTTTATTCAGCAAGCAAAAATTGATGAGCATGTGATTCGTACTGCGATTCAAAAACGTTTTATTTTTTTATCAAATAATGATCCTTACGTTACCGCACCTGAGAGTATCCGCTTAGGATTTGCAATACATGCTCAGATGGTTGAAATAAAATCAGCAGGGCACTTTATGCAGGATGATGGTTTTGTTGAATTTTCTGAATTATGGGAAAAATTAAATCACTTATTGGTTTGAAGTTAAGTGGGTTTAACGTGAAGTCACTTATTTTGATCTGATGGATTTGGGAAAGAGAATAATAAATAGACTCTTTCCCAATTTTGAGCTTATTTATTCTTCATCAGTTTTTTTGTAGATATCTTCAACAATATCATTGATTTGTGTATTGTCTGTGACAGCTTGCCCTTGACGATCCCATGCTTTAGCATCATAAATAGATTGTTCATCTTTATAGACCACAGAACCTTCTACCGCAGGTTTGCCATTTTCATACCAAAATTTAATTTTATATGAATTGACTTCTGGGTCTGCTATTTCATATTCAAAAGCTTGCTGCCCATTGTGATAAAAGGTTTTCGATAACCCTACTTCTACACCTTCTTTATAATTTGAAACTGATGAAACTTGACCATTTTCAAAGTAAGTTGTGATTGGACCATCAGTAAAAATAATATCAAAACTGCGTAAAGCTAAAGGTTCTTTGATCCAAAATGGAGAAGTTTGTTGTTTATTATTTTTCTGATAAAAATCTTGTACTAAAAAACGTCCATCTTTATCACGACCTAATAATTTACGATAAAAGCCATCTTCTGTTGGGGTTGCTGAATAACCAGAATCGTATTCTTCACCCTCAGATGCATCTTTATCAAAATAGGCAATAATTGCTTCAGATGTGCTGAGTTGTTGTTTGTACTCAGTAGGAATAGTGTTTTGATTAATCGTTTGTAGATTACTACATCCAGTAAAAGCAAGTCCTAAGATACTTACTAAAAAAATTTGTTTAAATTTATACATCATAAAGTTCACTTATTATCAATATGCTTTAACAGATCTAAGATACAGTTCAGAATGATCTGCATTGTTATTTTGACCTATCATGATTGATTTTCAATATAAATTTGTAAATATCAATCTGTATTTTTACTTATGCTTCATAGACATTAAAAATATGAATTCAATTTCTTTAAAATACTATCAATTTTTTCATTATCAGTCACCAAATGACCATTTTTATCCCAAACTTTGCTGTCAAAAATACAGTGATTATCTGATGGATTGATTTTTAAGTCAGCAGCGAGCTTGCCATTTTCATACCAAATTTTTTGTAAAATAAGTTCATCATTAATGACATCTTCTGCAAATGCAATTTGTCCATTTTGATAGTAATACTCATTTTTTCCTACTTTTTTAAAGTCTTTATAATGATGTTTTAGATGTATATTGCCATTTTCATAATAGGCGACCATTATTCCATCGGAAGATATACCATCAAAACTTTTTAATGCTGAGACTTCTTTGATCCAATAAGGATCAGTTTGTTTTTTATGGCTATTTTGAAAGAAATCTTGTACCAAGTAACGTCCATTTTGATCACGATCTAAAAGTTTCCGATAGTAACCATTTTTTACAGGAACTTCAGAATAGCCTTCGCCAGCAGTGTGTAGTTGAGTGCTCTGTGCAAAATCTGACGATTCGGCAGCTTCGGGTGCAAAATAGGCAATAATAGATTGTTCATTTTGCTGATGGTTGCCATGCTTGTTCACTTCAAGAGTCTTTCTTTCAAGTGGTTTTTGCTGAGCTGTATTTGATGGGTGAGTACACCCGATCAGTATAAAACTGACTAAGCTAGCACTGAACAATGGTTTTCGCTGATACATGTAGATATCCTTGTTTTTTGCATTGGATTTTCTATTTAATTGATATTTTTTTACTTTTTTTCATGTTATACCATTTGATTAAAGTTAGATAATATAAATTATGTGTTTGCACAGACACAACATACTTTGAAAGGTTTAAATTGCTTTGCGTAGTCAATGCCTCACTTTTCAAGGATAAAAAGTGACAAAAATCCTTTGTTGAGCACAAGCTAAGTCCCTTTACCTGTGCTCAACGGCGACATCCATGTCGCCTCACGATAACATCGCCACGTTTAAATCAATTTATGCAGAAAAGCAAAAGCGACTAAGTTATATAACGTTAATTTAACAGATTGGTATTAATTTTGATTTTTAAGGTAAATTTCTAAACCTTTGAGCAGTAAGTCTGCTTCGATATGGGGGGTGTATTTTCCTAAAAATTGAGCAAATAATTGAGCATCGCCACCTGTTAAAATTAATTTTCGTGGAGATTGTTGAAGTACATGTTCAATTGTGCTGAGTAAGCCTAAAAAGATGCCATGATGTACTGCATCAATCGTATTTCGTCCGGGGCTTAGCTCTTCAAAAGCTGCATCTGGGATTTTAATACCTTTTGTATTTTGAATGAGTGAGTCACGTTGTAAATATAAATTTGGAACAATATAGCCGCCTAAATGTTGCTGACCTTGGGTGAGATCAATGGTTAAAGCAGTACCACAACTAATCACACACAAGTCTTCATCTTGATTTGCCACAGCGAGCACTTGCAGCCAACGGTCTATTCCAAGTTGTTTCGGGTCATCATAACCACACTTTAGCCCAGCATATTCAGCATGAACTTGAGCAAAGTAAATAGGTACATCTAGAAGTTTTAAAATTTTTTCAATGCGTTGATTATTTTTTTTATCTTGAACAGAAGAGATTCCAACTCGCGTAATGGCTAAATTTTTAAAGTGTTGAATGAGACCTAAAAGCAAGTCAGCAGGAGATTGTAGATGTAATTCGGCAGCATGTTCTACAATATGATTGTCTTCCGTAACCCAATACTTTAAACGTGTATTTCCAATATCTAGCCAAAGTTTTTTATCGTGAATATTCATAGCTCACCTTGATTTGCTAGACGTAAACGTCCTTGATAGACATTGATTAAACCTTGTGCTGTTTGTAAATTAACAGATCCATCATCACTGATGCCTTTGAAAGTACCTTCTATATCGCCTTTGATTTGTTCAAAATGAACTTTTTGATCCATAAATGCAGCATAATGATTGAAGCGAGCGGCAAGGTTATAGCAGCCATGATCAAACCATTGACCTGCTTGTTGAATGGCAAGGTAAAGTTCGCTGATCATTTGAATGCGATTAGGATATTGCACACCTAATTGCATAACCGAGGTTACTTGTTGGTCAATTTGTTCGGCGGGAAGGGGTAAAAGGTTAATACCTACGCCAACAATAGCTTCATTGGGTGAAAGTGGTTCAACTAAAATCCCGCCCCATTTCCCTTGTGAACTGTATAAATCATTTGGCCATTTAATTTGTAAATGACTTAAATCTCTTAAACTTGGCATTTGTAGAATATTTAAGGCAATTTCTAAAGCCAAACGACCATCAATTGTTGTTTGAGTTTGCAGCAATGTGCTTAAATAAATATTCCCAATCGGAGAAACCCACTCGCGTTGACGCTGTCCTCGACCTTGAGTTTGTATTTCACTACACACCAATACTGTTTTAATTCCTTTTAATGCGATATTTCGTACATCATCATTGGTTGATGTAGTGCTATGTTTTAACAGCAAAATTTCAGGGAGTTGCTGTGCTTTGCTCAGTAGTTCGCGCAGATGACGTGTTTCTAAGTCCATGTTGAATATGAATAGAATGGAAAAATATTTATGGAGTTAATCATATATTTAGGGATTGGCGCAATCGCTGGTTTTGCCGCAGGACTATTTGGTGTGGGCGGCGGTTTAATTATTGTCCCTATTCTTTATGTCGTTTTTACCCAAATGGGCTATGACCCTACAGTGATTATGCACCTTGCTTTGGGGACGTCATTGGCAACCATTATGGTGACTTCAATCAGTTCATTAATGGCACATCATAAAAATGGTGCTGTACTTTGGTCTGTCGTGAAAAATCTTGCACCTGGTTTAGTCTTAGGCTCATTTTTAGGTGCAGGAGTTGCAGGTTTACTATCAGGTGCAAATTTACAACTGATTATTGGGCTATTTGCCATTTGGGTGGCTTATAAAATGTTTAAAGGGGCAAATGTCAAAGTAGACGAAACCAAGCAATTACCTTCAACTACCATGCAGCTTTTAGCAGGCGGTGGTATTGGTGTTGCTTCAGCAATTTTTGGCATTGGTGGGGGAAGTTTGACTGTACCTTATCTCAATAAAAATGGTGTAGTCATGCAAAAAGCTGTCGGGACTTCAGCAGCATGTGGCTTGCCGATCGCAATTGCTGGTGCGTTGGGTTTTATGTTCTTTGGAGCTAAAGCACAAATCAATGTGCCAAATACCCTTGGTTTTGTGCATGTCTATGCTTTTATTGGCATTAGTATTATGAGTTTTATTACAGCAAAATTAGGCGCGAAAGTTGCACATGCACTGTCTCCTGCGATGTTGAAAAAGTGTTTTGCTGCTTTACTTACAACTATTGGTTTATATTTTATATCTCAAGGTATTTCTGCTTTCTTCTAAATTGTATGTGTAATCTTAGTTTTATAAGTTTAAGCCTACTTATTTCCCTATAAAATGTGGAAATAGGTAGGTTTTTTATGAATAATTTTTAAAAATAATCAATAGTGTAGATAAAGTTAGTCATATTTTTAGCTCTATTTTTGGGCTAAATTCAAGTTTAAAATAAATTTGCTTCTATTCGTCTAATTCTCAGTGCAATTGACTCAAAATTCGCTAAAATTGTCCGACAATGACATAGAAATATCAGGGTTGAATCGTTTTAATAAAAATTCAATTGATGATATTGATCACAATAAAACAAATAAGACAGGATTTTTATGCATTTGGAAGAAGTTGAAAGCCTTTCAGAGCAAATCGCCAAACATATTAGTGAACAAATTATTAGTGGCGAGTTGGTAGAAGGGGAACGTATACAAGAACTACGGATCGCTAAAGAGCTTGATGTGAGTCGAGGCTCGGTGCGAGAAGCACTTTTGCTTCTCGAAAGGACTCATCTTATTGAAATTTATCCACGACGTGGTGCAATTGTCTCTGAAATGTCACCACAACAAGTTCGCGCTTTATTTGATACAAGTTGTTTGTTTCTTGGTCAAATTGTGCAGCGTATGAGTGAAACATGGCGTAACCACGAAGCAGAAGCTTTGCAACGTTTAATGCTTGAATTAAATGAACATGTAAAACAAAGTAATACTGAAAAATTTTATGACAGTATTTTCCAATATTTGGCTGAACAGCAGGATATGGTTGGCAATCCTTATTTAATGAAATTTTATAAAGAATTATTGCCTTCTTTACGTAGAAGCTATTTTTTAACCTTAAATACCTCACGAAGAGAGCTACAAGAGGGCTTAGAACTCATAAAACTCGTGATTGATGCAATTTTAATCCGAAAATCACAACAAGCTACTTTATTTATGGAAGATTTTTGTCGACACTTGCGTAATCTCGTGTTGGAGTCACTAACACGTATGAAACAAATTGAACTCGCTTGGGCGCGGAGATCGCGTCGTTAAGTGATGTTGGCAAGTAACTAGGACATTATGCGTTTAAGCAGCTTAAAACTCTCTGGCTTCAAGTCTTTTGCAGATAGTGCAACTCTACAATTTAAAGCAAATCGTACAGCAGTGGTTGGTCCCAATGGTTGTGGGAAATCAAATGTCATTGATGCCATTCGTTGGGTGATGGGTGAGTCAAGTGCACGTCAACTTCGTGGTGGCAGCATGCAAGATGTCATTTTTACAGGAACAACGAAACGTAAACCTGTGGGGATGGCAAGTGTTGAGCTACGTTTTGAAAATACTTATGGAAAGTTAGGAGGCGCATATAATGCGTATTCTGAACTTGCTGTACGTCGTCAGGTGAACCGCGATGGGAAGTCTGAATATTTCTTAAATGGTACCAAATGTCGCCGTCGTGATATTACTGATATTTTCCTAGGTACAGGATTAGGACCACGTTCATATGCCATTATTGAACAGGGCATGATTAATCGTTTGGTCGATGCTAAACCTGAAGAAATGCGTGTTTTTATTGAAGAAGCAGCAGGTGTATCGCGTTATCAAGCACGCCGTAAAGAAACATTGCAACATTTAGAACATACCTCACAAAACTTAGAACGTTTAGAGGATATTTCTAGTGAATTACAAGCACAGTTAAAAACATTGAAACGCCAATCTGAGTCGGCAGTTCAATACAAAACCTTAGAAACAGAAATACGAACATTAAAAATTGAAATTTTGTCTTTTCAATGCGAACAAAGTTCACGCTTACAAGAACAATATTCCATAGAAATGAACGAAGTTGGAGAAAGTTTTAAATTAGTTCGCTCAGATTTGACCACTTTAGAACATGATTTAGCGGCGACGAATGATTTATTTCAACGCCTTATTCAGCAGTCTTCACCTTTGCAACAAGAATGGCAAGCAGCAGAGAAAAAGCGTGCTGAGTTGCACATGAAGTTAGAGCAAAAAAATAATATTTTACAGCAAAATACAGAAATGTTGGAGCAGCTAGAACAGCAAAAATCCCAAACAAAAGAGCGTATTCAACTCTTTGAATTACAGTTAGAAACACTCTTTGAGCAAGTTGAAGAACAGACAGAAACGCTGCAAAATTTAAATGCAGAAACACAGCAAAGTCAGCAGAATTATACTGACTTAAAAGCACAGCAGATTGAAGCACAACAACACTTTGAGCAGATCAAAGCACAAGTTGAAAAACAACAGCAACAAAAAGCACAGATGCAGGTGCAAATTGAGAGTTTAAATAAAAATATCACTCGATTGGAGCAGCAGAAACAAAGCTTTAAACAGCAAACTGAGCAAGTTCAGAAGCAATTTGAACAGCAAGACCTCATACAGCTTGAACATGAAAAAGTACAGAAGCAACAGCAAATTATTGAATTAGAAGAACTTATTCAGCAGCAAACAGCGGCTTTAGAGCAACAACAAGAACAATATAATCAGCATAAAACAGCATATGCAACATTAAAATCTGAGATTCAGGTTTTACAGTCGGAGCAAAAAAACTTAAATCAATTATTGGTTAAAAGTTCAAAGCAACATGACAATAATGCGACGTCCTTGATGCAAAATTTAAAGCTTAATGCACAAGGAAAAACGCATGCAAATCTGATCGAAAAATTCTTGGCAAAATGGTTATCGGCTCAGTTTATTGACCCACAACATTCTTTTCAGGAAAATTTAGCACGTCAGTTAAAAGCAACGACCCATCTAGAAAAAATACAGCTTGAAAATTTGATATGTTTAGCAGATTGGATTGAATTTCCACAGTCTTCAATATGGCAGCAGGTCGCAATTGCTGAAAATTTACCTCAAGCCTTAACTTTACAACCTCAGTTGAAAGTTGGACAAAGCATACTAACATTGGATGCTTATCATGTCGGGCAAGACTGGGTGATTGGTTTATTGTTTGACGAATCAAGCCAAGCTGCACAAGGTGCGCTCAGTCATCGCTTACGTTTGGAGGAGATTGAACAAAGCTTAGTGGAGTTGGATGTTCAATATACAGAAGTTGAAGGTTTAATTTCTGAGTCACAACAGCAGTTGAATGAATGCAAAGCACAATTACAAACAAATCAAGAGCAGCTTGGTGTTCAACAAAAGCAGCGACAACATTTAGATGTGCAAATTGCAAAACAACAAAGTGTTGTACAGGCATTTGAAGTGCAGAAAGTACAACTTAGTCAACAATTACAACAGTTTGATGAGCAGCTTGAAGAAGATGCTATGCAAAAAGATGATTTAGATATTGATTTACATGCATTGATTTTAAAACTTGAACATAATTTACCTACGTATAAAACTGCACAATTTAAACTTGATGAATTGAATGAAAAGCTTGAAACGCAGCAGCAATCTTCTCAACATAAACAACATAACTTCGAAGCAACCCGTCGTTTCTTAGAGCAAAATAAGCAGAAAATTGAACTGTTAGAAAAGGATATGAACTTTTCAAAAGTACAATATCAGCAAGTTATGTTACAAATAGAACAATCGAAAAAGCAGATTGATCCAATTCAACTTGAGTTGCCAAGTTTGCAAACTGAATGTACAGCGCAAGCAAAACATACAGATCAGCTTCAGAAAACATGGCAAGAATGGCAAACTGAGTTGAATAATGTACAAACTAAACAACAAAGTTTGACAGAAACTCGCCATTTACATCAACAAAATGATGAAAAATTGCGTACTCAGTTGGAAGAGAAGCGTTTAGCATGGCAAGTCGCGAAGTCAGATTTTCAACATTATTCTGAACAATTAAATGCCTTAAATGCCAAAGTGAAACAGGGCTTAACGCTAGATCTGGCTGTACATCAGCAAAACTTAGAAAAAGCGCAACGCCAGTTTGATAAGTTAGGGGCGGTAAATTTAGCAGCGTCAGAAGAATATTTAGAAGTATTTGAGCGTCATGAAGCATTGACACATCAAATGCAAGATTTAGAAAATACAGTAGATCAACTTAAAAATGCGATGAAGAGCATTGATCTAGAAACTAAAAAGTTATTTATGGGCACTTTTGATCGAGTGAATGCAGAACTTAAACATCTTTTTCCAAAGGTGTTTAATGGTGGTGAAGCCAGTTTAAGTCTTGAAGATGACTGGCAATCGGGTGTTAAATTAATGGCACGTCCACCAGGTAAACGTAACAGTTCACTGGCATTATTGTCAGGTGGTGAAAAAGCACTTACTGCTTTAGCATTGGTATTTTCTATTTTTAGATTAAATCCAGCGCCATTTTGCGTACTTGATGAAGTAGATGCACCATTAGATGATGCGAATGTAGGAAGATTTTGTAATTTGGTAAAAGAGCTTTCTGAACAAGTACAATTCATTTACATTACGCATAATAAAGTTGCAATGACGATGGCAACCGATTTGCTGGGTGTGACGATGCCCGAACCGGGAACATCAAAACTCGTCACTGTGAATTTGGAAGAGGCAAAAGAATACGGTTTAGCCGCGGAGTCGTAGTATGGAAATCACCACAATCGTTGGGATTGTTGTTGCAGTCATTATTATTCTTATTGGTTTAAGAATGGTATTACGCAAATCAGATGATGCAGCACCTTCTTTAGAGTCAGAATTACATATTAATTCTGAAAGTAATCAGCCTGTTATACCACGTCATGTTCGTGATCAACTCCAAGCCGATCCGCCAAAAGAAGCAGCACGCGTAGAACCAGACTTAAATACTTTAAACGCAACTTCGGTTGCAGAAGAAGCAAAATCTGAGAAAGTTGCTGTACCTGTAGAAACAGTCAGTGAAAAAACAACGGTCACAACTGAACAAGTTAAAGCTGAAGTGACAGAAGTGAAAGCATCTGAGCCTGAGCAGTCATCAGAAGTGATTAGCACATTGAAAACGGATGAAACTCAATCAGCTGAAGTTAAAACATCAATTGCAACAGAAGAGTTTAGTTTAAATCCAAATATTGAAACTGCTGAAATCAAAGAATTCGATGAAGAAAGTAGTATTTTAGATGTGCATTTACATGAGCAGCAGCGTTTTGATGATGAAAGTACATTAGCAAATGCAGAAAGTATTATTGCTTTAAATGTTTATCCAAACCCACGTAAAGCACTTTCAGGAGATAAAACCCTGAAAGTTTTATTGAAATATGGCTTACGTTTTGGCGAACTTTCATGTTTTCATCGTTATGATAATATTGATGAACCAAGCCCATTAATGTTTTCTGTGTTGCGAATTACGGATGAAGGTCCAGCAGGTTTTGATTTAGAAACCTTATCGGCAGAGCAAGTGAAAGGTTTAGCATTTTTCTTGGCTTTACCGCATAGTAATGTGCAAAAAGGTTTCGATACCATGGCAAGCATTGCGGGTTTGATTGCACGTGAAGTCGATGGCACAGTGTATGATGAGAACAACTTGGAATTTACGCCACAGCTAAAAGAACATTGGCGTCATAAAGCCATTGATTATCGCTCTGAACAAGAGGCATAAAGCAAATTATTGGTTTGTAAATAACTTAAACCTCATCGATTGATGAGGTTTTTTTATATCAATAACTGATGTTACGCAGTAACTCTAAAATTAAACTTTGGAGCTAGAAAAATGTGGATACACGGAAACGTCATCCGCAACGTGTTTGAGGCAGGACTACTTTGGGTAGGAATGTTTCTGCGATGTATTTATCAATTTGCGGTGGTTGACGAGTTTTGCGGATGACAATGGTTTTGCCTACTTTTGCCGAAACAAAAGTAGGTCGAGCCTGAGCAAGTCAAAGTATACTTTGACGAAGTGCAAGACGCAGTGGCTGATCCTAAATTTAAACTTTAGATGTAAGACCCCGTCATGTAAATTTAACTTTTGCTTTTTTTCAGCTATTTAATTTAAATCCAATGCGTAACATCAGTCAATAATTCTTTAAATATCGACAATGACGGAGTTGAAATAATACAGCGCTCGACTTCGGTGATTTTAGCGACAATTTTTGTCGTGCAGTTGTGGCATTTGCTTATATCCAGAAACAAAATTCATTTATAATTGGCATCAAACTTATTTAGGGCGGACTTTTCGCCTTTTGTTATATGGTGAAAACAATATGGATAACATAGCCGTAATTTCTCAGATGCGCCAACTTATTAATTTGCTTGCTCAACACAATCATGCTTATTATGTGATGGATCAGCCTAGTATTACTGATAGTGAATATGATCAACTTTTTCATCAATTGAAAGCTTTAGAAGAACAATATCCTGATTGTATACAGGCAGATACCCCCACCAATAAAGTGGGTGGACAGGCACTCTCCAAATTTGAAAATATGACACATACTGTGCCCATGTTATCGCTGGGTAATGTATTTAATGAAGAAGAACTTTTTGCATTTGCACGTCGTGCAGAAGAGCGCCTACCTAATCAGCAAATTCAATATGATGTTGAATTAAAATTTGATGGTTTAGCAATTTCACTTTGGTACGAAAATGGCATTTTGATACGTGGTGTGACGCGTGGTGATGGTGAAACAGGTGAGGTAATTACTGAAAATATAAAAACCATTCGTAATCTACCTAAAATCTTGTCTAGTGATACCAGTGCTATTCCTGAACTATTAGAAGTTCGTGGCGAAGTATTGATGCCCAAAGCAGGTTTTGAAAAACTAAATGCTGAAAATGAAGCTAAGGGTGAAAAAACCTTTGCAAATCCACGAAATGCAGCAGCAGGAAGTTTACGTCAGTTAGATCCAAATATAGCGGCTGCACGTCCATTAGCATTTTATGCGTATGGAATTGCACAGTGTGAACCCATGCATCACTTAAATACCATGTCAGAGAGTTTAACTTGGTTAAATCAGCTTGGTTTTGCGGTGGGTGAGCGGCATTTTGTTTGTGATAGTATTCAAGATGTACAGGCTGCATACGAAAAAATTAATCAAGAACGTCCAAATCTTTCAGTTGAAATTGATGGAATGGTGATTAAAGTAAATGATTTAAAACAACAAAAACAATTGGGATTTTTAAGTCGAGAACCACGTTGGGCAACAGCGTATAAATTTCCTGCTGTGGCTGCATTAACCACAGTCGATCATATTGATTGGCAAGTTGGACGTACTGGCGCATTAACTCCTGTAGCACGTTTAAATCCTGTGGCAGTTGGTGGTGTGACTATTTCTAATGTCACTTTGCATAATATTGGTGAAATTCATCGTTTAGATGTACGTATTGGCGATACAGTCAGTGTTTATCGTAGTGGCGATGTCATTCCTAAAGTTGAAAAAGTTTGGTTGGATTTTCGCCCTGATACCGCAATACCCGTCGTTTTACCTGAGTGCTGTCCTGTTTGTGCTTCGCCTGTTGTGATGCCTGAAGGTGAAGCATTGGCACGTTGCTCAGGTGGTTTATATTGTGCAGCACAACGTATTGAGGCGATTCGTCATTTTGTTTCTCGTAAAGCCATGGATATTGAAGGTTTAGGCGATCGTTGGGCAGAATCATTATTACATCTGGATTTACTCAAAGATGTGTCAGACATTTACCATCTACATGAGCATCGTGAGAAATTACTAACGATTGAGAAAATGGGTGAGAAGTCAGTACAGAACCTGATTGATTCTATTGAAAATAGTAAAAAAACGACCTTTGCAAACTTTATCTTTGCTTTAGGTATTCGAGGAGTAGGTGAAAATACTTCTCGCATGTTATCAAATACTTTCCAAACTTTAGAAGCATTGCGTGCGGCTGATGTTGAGGCTTTGAAAAAAACGCCTGATGTGGGAGAGATTACGGCTGAATGGATCGCTGATTTTTTCCAAGCTGAACACAATTTAGAGGTTGTTAATCGTTTAATTGAGGCTGGTATCCATTGGGATGCACCGATTGCACCGAGTCGTCAGCCATTAAATGGTGAAAGTTGGGTCATCACAGGAACACTGAGCCAAATGGGGCGTGAAGAAGCAACACAAATATTGCAGGCTTTAGGCGCACGTGTCAGTGGCAGTATTTCAAGTAAAACCAAGTGCTTAGTTGCAGGTGAAAAAGCAGGTTCTAAGCTTGAAAAAGCGGAAAAAGCAGGCGTTAAAGTGATGACAGAAGCTGAGTTTTTAGAGTTTATACAACAGTATCAATAAGTTTTAAGTGTTATAGAGGAGAGTTTTGGCTCTCCTTTTTTTATGTCTTTTATATGTGATGACTTTTGATCATCAGTAATATCTTGATAAATTAAGATGATGTTAAATGATATTTATTATCGTTATTGTAAATAAAAACTTAAATCAACATTAAATATTACAATAAATAACACAAGTGATTATGAATATAATAATCATTATCATTTTGTTTAAAAGTATTGTGGCTATGTTTTCAAAAAAAGTATTAGTAAGTTCAATCGGACTTGCGATGATTACGAGCACTTTAAGCTCAATGGTTTGGGCTGATGAAGATATCGAAGTGTTGGAAGCCGTCACTTTACAAGCGCAAAAACAGAAAACAAATGAAACTTTTGCTCAGGGTCAGCTTAAACAAAAGAGTAATTTAGGTATTTTGGGTGAGAAAAAAATAGTCGATACACCTTTTAGCGTGACATCCTACAACACAAGTTTGATCCAACAACAGCAAGCCGCAACAGTTGCTGAAGTCCTTAAAAATGATCCAAGTATTCGTATTACAACCAATCAAGGACACTTAAACGAAAATTTTAAAATTCGTGGTTTTGATGTGAATCATGAAGATATGGCATATAACGGTTTATTTGGAGTAGCACCTTATGGGCGTATTCCAACAGAGTTTTTAGAGTCCGTCACTGTACTCAAAGGTCCGAATGCTTTGGTTACTGGTGTGGCACCTACAGGCAGTGTTGGTGGTGTCGTCATTGCAAATTCTAAACGAGCGAACCAAGACTTGACCCAAGTTTCAGCATCTTTGGAGGATGGCGGATATTATCAGTCAGGTTTTGATATTTCTCGCCGCTTTGGTGAAAATAAAGAGTTCGGATTACGTACAAATGCGGTATATGGTCAAGGTGAACATATTATTGACGGTATGGATGACCGTCATATTTCAGGTGCAATTGCGGCAGATTACACCACTGATAAAGTCAAAATAAATTTTGACTCATATGCGATTCGAGATAATCGTACAGGTGGTTCACCTGCGATGATTGCAATGGGTGTTAAAGATTCAAAAGGTAAGGGTGTGACTCAATTAATGTCAGCACCTCAAGGTGATTTAAATTATTTTCCTCATTTACAAGGAGGAACTGTCAGTAATTTTGTAGGGTTATCAGGAGAATATAACTTTAGCCCTGATTTCAAAACATTTGCAGGTATTGGCTATATTGAAAAACAATATGCAGGGCATCTATTTGGTACACGTATGATTGTAACTGATCTAGACGGTTCAGCTAGCTCACAATATTATCGTGTTGCCTCAAAAGAGCATAATACGGCAGCAAATACAGGTTTCGAGGCAAAATTTGATACAGGTGCAATCAAGCATACTTTGGCTTTAAGAGCAGATTATTTGACACGAAAATACAGTCAGCATACTGGTCAAGGAGCAACTCCTGTTACATTTGAGACTAATATTTATGCACCAAGCGATCAAGGTCATATGCCTGAAGCACGACCAAACACTGCGCCATTGGGTGACAATGAATATGTAAGTTATACCCTAACAGATCAAATCTCTATGTTTGAAGATAAATTACAATTGATTTTGGGTGCGCGTTATCAAGATATTGATACTAAAAATTTACAAAAAAATACGTCTTATAGTGATGACAAAGTTTCACCAAGTTTGGGTATTGTGGTGAAACCATTTGGTGAAAATTTATCACTCTATGCAAGTTATGTTGAAGGCTTATCTGAGGGATCAACGGTTAATAACGAGGCTGATGCCAATAATAATGTCACTTTTGCACCTTTCCAAACCAAACAATATGAGATGGGAGCAAAGTATCAACAAGGTACTTGGTTAAATACGCTATCCATTTACCAAATTGAAAAACCAAGTACATTAACGACAGCTTATCAAGATGCAACAAATAAAACGCTTACTCAAATTACAACAGATGGCGCCGAAACACGTTCAAGAGGTGTAGAGTGGGCTTTTTCGGGTGAGTTGCGACATGGTTTAAACTTAATGGGTAATGTGGCGTATAGCGATGTTGAATTGACCAAAGCGAGTTTAAGTAAGGGTGTTTCTGTGGAAGGAAATACTGTTTTTGGCGTACCTGAGTGGACAGCTTCTTTAGGTTTGGACTACGCAATTCCATTGGTTGATGGTCTCAATGTGACAGCACGTGCAAACTATGTGGGCAAACAATATATGAATAATGCCAATACCTTAGAGTTACCAGACTTTACGATTGTTGATTTGGGAGCACGTTATAAAACAAAACTAGGTGGTGTACAAACGACCTTTTTAGCCAATGTAGACAATGTTGCAAACAAAAAGTATTGGGAAGGCATGTTTAATGAAAATTATGCTTTAGTTGGTGGAGCACGTACTTATAAGTTAGGCGTAACATTCGATTTTTAAAGGCTAAATGAGCCTATTGACTAGAAGAGCAATAGGCTTTTTTGGGAGTCTAAATGGGTTGTGATCTGGCGGGTGAATGATTCTGTGTCAATGATCAATGTGGTGAGTTCCTTTTATATTTCTTGAAATAAGAAGCATTAGTAATCGTTACAAATCTTAAAATTTCATTTTATAGAGCAAAAAAAACGTTATTGCAGAGGTAAATCTATGCAAGCGCTTATTTTTTATCTGAAAAATTAATTAAACGAACTGTAAATGCGTATGTTTCTCATTTTAATTTTATAAAAATCATAAACTTACACATTTTATTTTTTGCATTGTACTCAAAACTTGTCCATAATGTCCTAAAAGGGTATGGAGTAATTGAAATGCGTGGCAATCCAGAAGTTATAGGCTATCTAAATATGTTGATCGGTGGTGAACTGGCTGCTCGTGATCAATATTTAATTCATTCTCGTATGTACGAAGATTGGGGCT
Organism: Acinetobacter sp. R933-2; assembly: GCF_030325485.1. Classification (NCBI taxonomy): domain Bacteria; kingdom Pseudomonadati; phylum Pseudomonadota; class Gammaproteobacteria; order Moraxellales; family Moraxellaceae; genus Acinetobacter; species Acinetobacter sp. R933-2. Next base: position 266,705 of record NZ_JACAIJ010000002.1, on the reverse strand, counting down.
TAAGTAAGATTTTCGAACGTATCGATCATGAAAGCCAAGAAGAAGGTGCACATGCCGATGCTTTGATTCGTCGTGTATTGTTCCTTGAAGGCACACCAAACATGGATCGTGATGAGATCGAAGTCGGAACTGATGTTGTAACCTGTTTAAAAGCAGACCTTGCACTTGAATATCATGTGCGTGAAAAATTAGCGCAAGGCGTGAAGCTTTGTGAAGAAAAGGGCGATTATGTCACTCGTGATATGCTTCGTCAGCAAATGTCAGACACTGAAGAAGATCATACCTATTGGCTTGAAAAGCAAATGCGTTTGATCGAATTAATTGGTTTACCTAACTATATTCAGTCACAAATGTAAGATTGTTTCGTTTATTCTTTCTCCATAAGGAGAAGGTCTGGATGAAGTAGAGGAAAAGCCTTTGGATGAAAATTCAAAGGCTTTTATTTTTGAGCAAATTTTTGAATATCTGCCAAAACTTGTCCTGCATGAGTTTGCGTATTCACACTACTATAGTGGTAGGTCACAATTCCCTGAGGGTCAATCAGGAATGTTTCTCTTTTTGCTATTTTAACAATTCCAAGATTACGCACAATACCGAATTGTTCAGCAAGTTGGTGATTTTCATCAGCTAAAATTGGAAAATTCAGTCCAAGTTTTTCAGAGAATTTTTGATGTGATTGCACATCATCCAGACTTACGCCTAAAACCACGGCATTATTTTTAATAAATTGTGGATATAAAGACTTAAATTCATTGGCTTCCTGGGTACAACCAGGTGAATTATCTTTAGGATAAAAATAGAGTACCACCCATTTGCCTTTATATTGGCTCAGTTGATGCCATTTTGAGTTTTGATCTTGTAGCTTAAATGCAGGTGCAGGTTTTCCAACCCATTGTTTTTGATCTGAATCAGCTTTTGAGAAAATTGAATTTTCAGCATGACTCTGACTGAGTATGCCCAAAGTAGAAATGGAAAGTAGACTGATACTGAGGAGTTTAACGAATTTCATCATAGGTGATTTCCAATCTTTAGGCTGTCTTGATCTTAACAAACTTTATGATGGCTACCTAAACTAAAATGTTTGTATTTAGTGCAAAGCATTTTATGATCTATTTTTATTTTTAAATAAATACAATGAGAAACGTATGGATGTTGGTGCAGTGCTGATTAGATTAAAACCCAATTCAATGTCAAATGTTTCAGCATGGCAAGCGGAGTTAAATGCCCGAAAAGATGAAGCCATTGAAACTTTAAAAGCGGAAAGTGTATTTGTAGAGTCTTGGTTTCATGTGGAATTGGAAGGGCAGGATTATTTGATTGCTTATATGCGTGCCGAAGATATTGCCAAAGCACAGCAAATCGGACGAGAAAGCAGTTTTCCAATTGATGCGATGCATAAGGCTTTTAAACAAAACTGGGAAAAGGGTTATAAAGCAAACTTGTTGGTCGATTTGGAAAATCATTAAGACATTGATCAACAATAAAAGTTAGTCGTTATATCAATGTCCTGTATGCCACACTTTATTGTGAAAAGTGGTTTGTGTAGGAATGTGTTACTTTGAAGGCTCAAAGTACCAAAATCCTTTGTTTGGCATGAGAAGCGAAGCTTCGTAAGACGTCCTGCCTTGCGGAGCGGTGCTCCTCATGCCAAACGGCGACATTCATGTCGCCTAGCGCGATAGCTTTTTCTTTATTTAAAAAAAATTTTGGTACAGATTATAAAGCCCTATAATTATGCAAAATTGCTTCGTGAGCTTACATTGAACAAACATATTTTACTCATCACAGGCTGGGGCGGTGGAACGAAACTGCTCAACTCACTTCAACAGGCTTTGCAAAGTAGAGGGCATCAGGTTGAACTGATGAATATTTTCAATGCTTTAGATCAGCATGTTTTGCAACAGCATGTCGAAAAAGCCAAAGATTTTGATGTGATTATGGGCTGGTCATTGGGTGGGCAACTGGCTACTTTATTGGTCGATCAGATTGATCAACAATATTATGAACAAAAAGTGCTGATCACTTTAGCTTCTAATCCTTGCTTTGTAGAAAATGAACAATGGCACACGGCTATGCCAAAAACGACATTTCAAATCTTTAAACAGTCTTTTGAAAACAATGCAATTGCGACTTTGAAAAAATTTGGTTTTATGGTCTGTCAGGGTGTGGAAAGTACCAAAGCAGATTTCATCATGTTGCAAAGTTTGCTTCAAGCACAAAAAATAGAATTGCTTGAAGCGGGTTTAAAACTTTTGGAACAATTAAATCTTGTCAGCATCCTGAAAAATTACACAGGAAAGCAATATCATTTACTGGCAAAGCAAGATTACTTAGTTAGTTACAAAGTCTGTGAAAATCTACAAAAATTAGATGCGAAGTTTTTACAAGCAGAGCTGATCAGTGGCTCTCACGGCTGTCCTGTATTTCATTATGAAGATATAACTGACAAAATCTGCCAATATTTACAAAAAATAGAATAATTTGCAGGGTGACTGGTGAAAATCGCAATTTCATTTTAATCCGCACAGGTTTAAGATCTGTAAATTAGATTTTTTGCTGTACCGAATGGAATGGAGTTTAGGATGACCGATGTATTGGCTAATTCATTGAGTGAATTAACAGATCAACAGTTTGATCTACAACATCTTTGGCATCCTTATACATCCATGACAAACCCATTGCCGACCTTTAAAGTCAAAAAGGCACAAGGTGTGATCATTGAATTGGAAGATGGACGTCAGTTGATTGATGGTATGTCGTCTTGGTGGTGCGCCATTCACGGTTATAACCATCCTGAACTGAATCAGGCGGTGACGGATCAACTGCAAAATATGTCGCACATTATGTTCGGTGGTTTTACCCATGATCCTGCGATTCAACTTGGGAAATTACTGTTAAAAATTACCCCACCAAGCCTGAATAAAATTTTCTATGCAGACTCGGGTTCGGTTGCAGTCGAAGTCGCTTTAAAAATGGCGGTGCAGTATTGGACGTCATTGGGCAAAAATAATAAGACCAACTTTGTCACACCACGTTCTGGCTATCACGGTGATACATGGAATGCCATGTCCGTGTGTGATCCTGTCACAGGCATGCATCAGATTTTTGGTTCAAGTTTACCCAATCGACTCTTTGTACCTGCGCCTCAAGTTGGTTTTTATGATGAATGGAATCAAGCAGATATTGCTGAACTAGAAATAACTTTGGCTGAACAGCGTGACACGATTGCCGCTTTGATTCTTGAGCCGATTGTTCAGGGTGCAGGTGGTATGCGTTTTTACCATCCTGAATATTTACGTCAAGCTAAGTTACTCTGTGAAAAATACAATGTTCTACTGATTTTTGATGAAATTGCCACAGGTTTTGGACGTACAGGCAAGCTTTTTGCATGGGAATGGGCTGGTATTGAACCTGATATTATGTGCATCGGCAAAGGACTGACAGGCGGTTATATGACCTTATCGGCAACACTTACCACCCAAAAAATTGCTGAAACCATCAGTCAGGGTGAGGCAGGCGTGTTTATGCATGGTCCAACTTTTATGGCAAATCCATTGGCATGTGCGGTTGCAGCCAAAAGTACTGAATTGCTGATTTCACAGGATTGGCAAGCCAATATTCAGCGCATTCAACAGCAACTCAGTACACATTTACAGCCACTTGCACGACTTGAATATGTTCATGATGTCCGTATTTTAGGGGCAATTGGTGTGGTTGAACTAACTTTTAATGTTGATATGAAAACCCTGCAACAGGAATTTGTACGCCGTGGCATCTGGATTCGCCCATTTGGTAAACTGGTCTATGTGATGCCACCTTATGTTATTTCCGAACATGAATTAAAAACATTGTTAGAACAATTGGTCGAAGTGGTGCAAAACATGGAGCCATCAGCATGAGTCTGCTCGATCATTTTGCAAATCATCTTGATGATTTAAAGCAACAAGGCAATCTACGACAGTTCACATCAAATATTCAGCAAGATCGTTACATTACTATTCACGATAAAAAGATGTTGAATTTAGCTTCCAATGATTATCTGGGTTTAGCATCCAACATTCAGCTACGTGAACAGTTTTTTGATGAAACCCCAAATACAGCGCGTTGGATGAGTTCGTCATCTTCACGTTTGTTGACGGGAAATTTCCCTGAATATGAACAGCTCGAAGCGAGCTTAAGTCAGGCATTTCATGGTCGCTCTGCGCTGTTATTTAACAGTGGTTATCACATGAATATTGGAATTTTACCTGCGCTTGCAGACAGTAAAACTTTGATTCTTGCTGATAAACTTATTCATGCAAGTATGATTGATGGCATCCGTTTATCGACTGCGAAATATGTGCGTTATCGCCATAATGATTTGGCACATTTGACTCAGCTTTTACAGAAATATCATGCAGATGAGGCTTTCGAGCGCATCATTATCGTCACTGAATCCATTTTTAGTATGGATGGGGATGAAACCGATCTTGCCGAATTGGTGCGGATTAAAAAGCAATTTTCCAAAGTCATGCTCTATGTCGATGAAGCGCATGCCATTGGTGTACGTGGTGAGCAAGGCTTGGGTTGTGCTGAACAATATGGCGTGGTGGATGAGATTGACTTTTTAGTTGGCACGTTTGGCAAGGCGATCGCGTCGATTGGCGGTTATTTGATTTGTCATCAAGTCATTCGGGATTATCTGATCAATTCAATGCGTCCACTGATTTTTAGTACCGCACAACCACCGATTTGTATGGCATGGACAGATTTTATTTTCAAAAAAGTTTTAAATTTAAAAGCTGAACGTCAACATCTAAAACAAATCACCCGAAACTTACAGCAAGCCGTTCAAGCCAAAGGTTTTGATTGTCCTTCAACCTCGCATATTGTGCCTGTGATTATTGGCGAGTCCACAAAAACTGTAGAGAAAGCCAAAGCCTTACAAGATGCAGGCTTTTATATCATGCCTGTACGTCCACCGACGGTGCCACAAAATAGTTCTCGCTTACGTATTTCATTGACCGCACACATTCAGCAGACTGAGCTTCATCAGTTGATAGATTTATTGTAAATAGCATGTGATGAATAACGTGAATCATTCAAAAATAGATAAATCACAAGTAGCTTTGCGTTTTTCACAGGCAGGGCAAAGTTATGTCGAACATGCAATTGTACAAAAACAGATTGCACAACATTTATTTGATTTAACTCAACAATATTGCCCTGAACTATTTAAAAATGCTGTAGAAAATGTTTTAGAAATCGGTTGTGGCTCAGGCAATCTCAGCCATTTACTACTTAAAAATATGCAGATTGATCATTTAACTCTGAATGATCTGTATCCTGAAATTCAGCAACATTTTCAAGCCTATTCTAAAATCAGTTATCTCATTGGTGATATTGAACAGCTTGAATTTCCACAGCATTTAGACTTAATTACCTCAAGTTCAGCTTTGCAATGGGTACAGAATTTAGATGATATTTTCTTAAAAGTCTGTCAAAGTTTAAATCCGCAAGCCTGTTTGGCATTTTCGAGCTTTGGTGAAAAAAATCTACAGGAAATAAAAGCCTTAACAGGGCAAGGTTTGGATTATTTATCGATTGAAAATATTCAGCATTTACTTGAAAAAAATGGTTTTGAAATCCTACATATTTCCGAGAAAATTTCTCATTTAAACTTTGAACACCCCAAACAGGTTTTACAGCATTTAAAAGCGACAGGGGTTACGGCAACAGCTTCAAATTTTCGTTGGACGAAACAATCACTTTTAGATTTTTATCAAGCTTATCAACAGTTTTCATGGAGTGATGAATCAGATCAAACGCAGTATCCATTGACTTATCATCCGATTTATTGCATCGCACGGAGAGCGTAAAGCTAACTATGATAATGTCTATTAAGTAGTTCTAAGAGAAGAATATATGGCTGACCGTAAATTATCGCCTGATGATATGATGAAAGTGGGTATATATGAACTATTGGGAAGTGTTGGGTTTTATGTATTTGATAATTATCAATGGGCTACAACTTTTTTGTTTACGGGAATTGTACTTTTTTTAATTGGTTATTGGCAATTAAATCGTGATGATGAAATTTCAGGCTTTCAATCTTTTGTTATAGTTTCAACAATTTGTTTATCTATATATGCTTCGGGTGAAGTGGCTAATTATATGAATAAGCAATCATCAATTCAAAAACTATGTGGTTCTGTTGAAAATATAAAAATTGTGAAAGGTCGAGGAGTAAGCACCTTTGATTTAGTTGCAAAAGATCGTCAGCAAACTTTTGCATACAATGAACATAAAGCAATTATAAGTTCCTATCCCAATTTATGTATTGATTATTCTTTCGATCAAAGATGGTCAGAGTATACTCATATTGTTGAAATTTATCCCCAACCTCATCAGTAGATTAGTTATTAGGAATGTAAAAATGAGTAATGTGTATTTCGTCAGTGGGATCGACACAGGTATTGGCAAAACTTACGCGACGGGCTATTTGGCGAAATTGTGGAATGAACAAGGCAAAAAAACCATCACGCAAAAACTGATTCAAACGGGCAATGTAGACATTTCCGAAGATATTGAACAGCATCGTCAGATTATGGGCATGGGCTGGTTTCCTGAAGATGAAAGCAAACTGACTATGCCTGAAATTTTTACTTATCCTGCATCGCCTCATCTCGCAACGAAAATTGATGGTCGTGAGATTGATTTTCAGAAAATTGAAAATGCCATAGTACAACTTGCAGAGAAATATGAAATTGTCTTGCTTGAAGGTGCAGGTGGTTTGATGGTGCCATTGACCACTGATTTACTGACGATTGATTATGTTGCTGAGAAAAAACTGCCTGTAATTTTGGTGACTTCAGGGCGTTTGGGTAGTATTAATCATACGATTTTAAGTCTGGAAGCATTGAAAAGTCGTGGTCTGAAACTGTATGCATTGGCATATAATTTAAAAGATCAATCGCAAGATGAACTGATTTCCAAAGATACTGCTGAATATTTAAAAGGATATTTGGCGAAACATTTTCCACATAGTCAATGGATCGATATTCCTGTAATTTAACAGTACATGATTTTACGGAAATAGAGATGAAACAGCAGTTTGGTGATTTGCTTGTACTCGCAGAACAGGGGCAGTTTGATGTGATTGTGCATGGCTGCAATTGTTTTTGTACCATGGGTGCAGGCATTGCCAAAGCCATTAAAGAAAAATTTCCTGAAGCTTATCAGGCTGATTTACAGACCGTTTCAGGAGATCGTGGCAAACTTGGCACTTATAGTCAGGCAAAGATTCAGCGTGAAGGGGTTGAGTTTGTAATCATCAATGCTTATACGCAGTTCAATTGGCGTGGGCGTGGGATCAAAGCAGACTATGCTGCGATTGAACAGGTTTTTAAGTCGATTAAGTCTGAGTTTTCAGGCTTGCGCATCGCTTATCCGCTGATCGGTGCAGGACTTGCAGGTGGGGATTGGGCGGTGATTTCTAAAATCATTGATCATGAGCTACATGGCGAAGCACATACTTTAGTTAGGTTGATTTAAGATCTTACATGAATGATTGATGTAATGAACCATTGAAATAAGATGACGATATGCTCAGTGGGATATTTATATTCTCTTGGTGTCATACTACGGACATAAAGCGAATAATTACTCATGTATATAGAGAGGCTGAGTCAAATTGGAGCAAAGTAGATGTAAACTTTGTTTTTATATCTTGTCATCAATAGATATGAGCCATAAAAAAACCACTATAGAAATAGTGGTTTAATATTTAAAAATCAAAACATTATTGAGGTTTGTTAAAACCTTTTTTTAAACCAAACGGTTTACGTTGTGAAAATTTATTTTCATCACGGTTTTGATTGTTAAAAGAATTGCCAGTACGTTCACGATTACCTTCGAAGCGTGGAGTTTGGCGCTCTGAACGGAAATCATTGCGATCACGGCTATTCGGACGATCTTGACGATAATGATCTTGTTGATCATGCTGATCATCAGTATCACGACGTTGTTGACGTAAATAACCACCGCGACGAGCAGCCATTGGTTTATCTTGCAGGCGTTCATTACGGCGTTTTGCCATACCAAACAAGCCAGTGCCTTGACGTGGTTTAAGTTCAACGACTTTTGCTAAGTTGTCGATATCATTTTTATCAAGTTCAACCCAACGACCTGTACGAAGTTCACGTGGTAAAATGACGGTACCATAACGAGTACGTAACAAGCGGCTAACTTTTAAACCTTGTGATTCAAAAATACGACGTACCTCACGATTACGTCCTTCTTTTACAACCACTTGATACCAACGGTTGATCCCTTCACCACCAATTTCAGTGAAAGATTCAAATTTTGCTGGACCATCATCTAAAACAACACCATTGAGCATGTTTTTACGTAATTCAGGAGTCACTTCGCCCATCACACGTACTGCATATTCACGTTCAATTTCGTTAGAAGGGTGCATTAAGCGGTTTGCAAGTTCACCATCATTAGTAAATAACAATAGACCTGTTGAGTTAATATCAAGACGTCCAACCATGACCCAACGATCATTGGAGATAGGCGGTAAATGATCAAAAACGGTCGGACGTGATTCAGGATCGCTACGTGAACAAATTTCGCCTTCTGGTTTATAGTAAATTAACACACGACGACGAATTTCATCTTCAATTTGAAACTGAACTTTACGACCATCAATGCGAAGCTCATCGGTTGGTTCAATACGTTCACCCACTTGAGCAACTTGACCGTTGACACTCACACGACCAGCAGCAATGACTTCTTCCATATAACGGCGAGAGCCTAATCCTACTCGTGCGAGTACCTTTTGCAACTTTTCACTCATGACAGCATAACCTTAGAAATAATTGATCAACAGTGTACCTATTTAAGACTTAGACGCTTGCGCATCTAATGCCATAAAAGCTTCCTTGGCATCCTGTAGGGGAGGCAATTGATCTAAAGACACTAGACCAAAAGCATTTAAAAATTGAGGCGTTGTAACTAACAACGCAGGTCTTCCTGGGAGCATTCTAAAACCAGACTCTTTAATCCAGTTCCATTCAAATAATGTTCGGAGTATCTGACTATTATTTGTCACTCCACGAATTTGCTCGATATCAGCTCGGGTCACGGGTTGATGGTAAGCAATCACTGAAATGGTTTCTAACAATGACGGGGATAATTTGGTTGGACGTTCAGGCCAAACTTGTGCAATGGTATTTCGATATTTTGCACGAACCTGAAAACGATATCCTTGAGCGACTTCGATCAATTCAATCGAACGACCATGTTGTAATACAGACAATTGCTGCAAATAGTTGTGCAATTGTTGTTTAGAATATTGATTTTGAAAAGCTTCTTTTAGGCGAGCAACGGAAACGGGTACATCACTTGCAAAAATAATGGCTTCAATTTGCATCAAAACTTCGTGATGAAGTTCATCTACATTAAACACATTATTATGGTCGATGGTCATGTCGTTGCTCCTTGAATTGCAAGCGGAGCATCGTGCCCACTAGAAATGATCAAAATCTTCTGTTGACGGGTCAACTCCAAGATTGCCATAAAAGTGACAACTCTGCCCATTCGACCTTGGTTTGATTTTAGTAAACTTTCAAAATTTAACACTTGTCCTGATTTTGCCATTTGTTCAATGTAAGCGATGCGCTCTTCAAGTAATACAGGTTCGTGTTCAATTTTATGAATGATGGGTTCTGGGCGATTAAAAATACAATACAGGGCATCACGTAGCATTTCTGCTTCATAGCCTTCATAAACACTTGCTGTTTGCCCGATTGAAACTTGTGCGGGGAAAATATCTCTTTCTAAAATCGGCATTTGCCCCAAACGTTCAGCCGCTTGTTTAATTCTTAAATACGTTTCTAAACGATCAATTAGAGCTTGTTTAGGGTCTTGTTCTAAATTGATTGCCTTAGGTTTAGGAAGTAAGAGGCGAGATTTTAAATCAGCCAATAATGCAGCCATCACCATATAATCGGCTGTTAGCTCAATATTCAGTGATTTCATGCTGTCCATATAAGCTAAATATTGGGTTGCGATTGGTGCAATATCAAGCTGGAGTAAATCAAAACCATTTTTTTGAATCAGATAAATCAAAAAGTCGAGTGGTCCTTCGAAATGATCAAGCAAAATTTCGAATGCAGCAGGAGGGATGTATAAATCCTCAGGAATTGAATCTTGCCACTCATCGAGTATTCGAATGGGTGGAAGCGATTCCATTGAATTATGGACTATTTGAGTCATTACCGTTTTTAGCCACGCGAATTTTCAAAGGCATGTTAAGGCGATTCGGGAGTTCACTTTTCAGCGTTTAGGGAGATGAAGTGATATTCGAATAGCACTGAATATAAAGAGTGCTTATTCTAATGGAAAAATCATAATGAATAAATTACTTGGCGTGATAAAAACAAAAAAAACCTGAAAATAAATAGGGAATATTTTTTATGGTGATAATGGTGCGATTTTTTGATCAATAATTATATTTAAATAGACTAGAGAAAATTATAAAAAACAGGCATATTAATTCAGAGCCTTTACATGTTAATAAATCAAAATGCTGAATTATCAAAAACACCAAGTTAATGAATTTGGACAAAAAATTGGTAAAACTCTAGCGCTAGAAACGCCAAAACAATTTCAAGAAAATATTTTAATAGGAAACAATGTACGCTTACTTCCTATTCAAAATGATGTTTTACAAACGCCCGCTTTTTCAGCGCTTTGGAAAGCGATGGAAAGTGAGCCAGATCACGCTTGTTGGACTTATTTGCCATATTCGACATTTAACTTCCAAGTTCAGTTAGAACAAGCATTGAAAAAAAATTTTGGTTTTACAGGAGCAAAACATTTTTTGATTGAAGTTGAAAGCAAGATTTTAGGTTGGATTGCACTGATGAATGAGCGTTCTGAGCATGCAGTGATCGAGATCGGGAATGTGTATTTTTCTCATCAAATGAAACGTAGTGTTGCTGCAACTGAAACGATTTACTTATTATTAAAAGCGTGTTTTGAGCAAGGTTTTAGGCGTGTTGAATGGAAATGTGATGACTTAAATGAACCCTCAAGACAGGCAGCATTACGTTTTGGCTTTCAATTTGAGGGTATTTTTCGTCAAGATCGTATTTCTAAAGGTAATAATCGTAATACGGCATGGTATTCGATTCTTGATGAAGAATGGCAAACGATACAAGTTGCTTATGAAAATTGGCTTAATCCTGAAAATTTTGATGCAAAAGGTCAGCAAAAAAAGCGTTTGCAAACCAGAGAATAATGATCAAGCGATTTAGATTTGAAGCATTTTAAATTTCAAAGCAAATGAAAGTGAGCATAAATGTAGATCATCTTACTCAATGAGATAAGTTGAAAGCGCAGGGGCTTCCATTTGAGCAACTTTTAAAAAAACAAGTTTTTGATTTGAGTATCATATTTTTTATCCCAAATAACCTTAGCATTTGATTAAAAATACCAAGGCTGTTCAGGATAAATCATTACATCTTCAAGGGTGTTTTGCATATTGGCTAAGATTAAAACGGCTCAGATTAAAACAAAACCATAGACGTATTATTTCTTAAAACAGCTTATTCAAAAGCACTGACATCACCCACACCACGACGGATGATTTCAGGATTTGCCCCTGATAAATCTACAATGCTTGTCGTTGTTAATGTACCTAAGCCGCTATCAATAAAAACATCGACTCTTTTTTCTAACTGTTGCTCAATTTCAAAAGGGTCATCCAAAGGTTGGTCTTGATTCGGTAAAATCAAAGTGCTGGTTAAAAGTGGTTCACCTAACTCTTTTAATAACATCTGACAGACAGTATTACTTGGCACACGTAAACCAATCGTTTTTTTCTTAGGATGCATTAAACGTCGAGGTACTTCACTGGTTGCAGGTAAAATATAAGTCGTTACCGCTGGTGTATTGGCTTTAAGTAAGCGATACATGGCATTGTCGACTTTGGCATAAGTGGCAATATCGGATAAATCTGCACAGATAATGGCATACTGATGCTTTGGACCTAAGCCTCGAATTTGTGCAATACGCTCCATGGCATTTTTATTTCCAATTTGACAGCCAATTGCATAAGCTGCGTCGGTTGGATAAATGACAACATCGCCTGCACGAATACGTTCGACGGCTTGACTAATGAGGCGTGGTTGAGGATTGTCAGGATGTACTCTTAAATGCAACATATTGTTCTCTCCTGAATATTTTTCATTCATTATCACTTGCTTGAATAGGCGCTTGCAAGGTCACTATGTTGATTTGTGTAAATTAATCAAGCATTTCACGTTGAAACTCATGACTTTGTAATGTTTTGCCACTTCGAGTACAAGTGCAAATACATGCGATGAAATGTTTTGCATCTCTAGGAAGTTGAGCTTCACCTGAAAAATAACGTTGTACTTGATTAAAAACGTCATTTTTAAATGATGTGCCATCGCCGCCTTCACCTGTAAGATTATCAAGTGATACACGAAATTTTCGCCCAAAAGCTTTGGCGAATAACCATTCAATGGCTTGAGGCTTTACTTCGACTTGCTCAAAAAGTGCTTGCTGTTCGGCTGTACGCCCATCAGGTGCATACCAATAACCTAAATCAGGCAATAAACGACGCTGCTCACCTGCAATACTCCAATGGCTGATTTCATGTAAGGCGCTATTAAAATAACCATGAGCAAATTGAATGCGTGCTGCTTCACTTTTTGTTGCTGGAAAATATTCTGGTTCAAAATCTCCACGAACAAGTGTCACATTTAGGTGGGAAAACCAAAGATTAAAGTGTAAGATAAGCCAATCGACCTGTTGAACTTCAGTTTGTAAATCACACCATTGTAAACGTTGCACAAGGCTTGGTTTTTCAGAAGAAATTGAAGTTAAATCAGTGTTTAACTGTAATGAAGTGGTGACTTCAGGTTGCGGCTGCAACTGATGCATGACTTAAATTACCCAAATGATCTGTCTAAATAAGTACAAAATTGTATCTTAATCTTTGACAGAGTACCGATGAATTTGTAGAATTGCCGCCTTAATTATGTCAGCAAAAACCTTTCCGGCACAGATTGAGCCGTTTAAATGGGCTGAACAGGGCTTTGCATGGTCAGGTACACTGCCATTGTCTCGCTTTGTTCGTATCGCTCGTGAAGCTGTTGGGTCAATTGATAATCAATTGATCATTATAGACTGTACACTATCAATGGATGCGTATCATCGTATCGTATGGTTAGATGGTCATGTTGAAACGAAAGCGCCAATGGAATGCCAACGTTGTTTGGATGCCGTTGAAATCGAACTCGTTTCAGACTTCCATATAGCTTTAATCGATGATGAGTCACTGATAGAGCGCTTGGATGAGGATGCTGATTACATCGTCTTAGGCGAAAGTGAAGCAACAACGCGGGGAGATTACGCAACTAATACCCCTGCAACTGCTGATTTACTTTCTCTAATAGAAGATGAATTGATAACGTTGATACCAATGTCTCCTAAGCATGATGCTTGTGAGCATAAACATCAGCCAGTTGATCAGGACATTGTTGAAGAAAAACGGGATAATCCGTTTGATGTTTTAGCAAGTTTAAAGGGTAAACTTAACTAAATTTTGTGTTATAATGTTGAGTTAAGACAACCGAATTGTTCTGATCCATTTTTTCGATCTTTGTAAGGAGCCATCATGGCCGTTCAGCAAAACCGTAAAAGTCGCTCTCGCCGTGACATGCGCCGTTCACATGACGCTTTAACCGAGAATGCATTAACTGTAGACCAAACTACTGGTGAAACTCACCGTCGTCACCACGTGACTAAAGATGGTTTCTACCGTGGTCGTCAATTATTCGCTAAAGCAGCTGATGCTGAATAATTGTTGATGCATTAAGCGAAAGCTTGGTGAAAAAATGGGAGCATTATGCTCCCTTTTTTTGTCTTGTTTTTTTGTTGTATTTGGCAATTAAAATTATTTAAATTAAATGTTAAATTGCCGCATCGGAAACGAGCTGAAAATGAAGAAAGGACTTTTATATGTCTGCTAAACGACTGGAGCAAGCTGCTCAAGCAACAAAGACTGCTTTTTTGTTTCCTGGGCAAGGTTCACAAAAAGTAGGTATGCTCGCTGAATTGGCAGAGCAGTTTGGTGTAGTAAAAGAAACATTTACAGAAGCTTCAGAAGCTGTTGGTTTTGATTTATGGAATATCGCCCAAAGTGGTGAAGGTCTTAACCAAACGGAAAATACTCAGCCTGTCTTGCTTACAGCAAGTGTTGCAATGTGGCGTGTATGGTTAGATTTAGGTGGGGTTGCACCTAAATATCTAGCAGGTCATTCATTGGGTGAATACAGCGCTTTGGTTGCAGGAAATGCAATTTCATTAGCAGATGCAGCGAAATTAGTTCATTTACGTGGTCAGCTAATGCAATCGGCTGTACCACAAGGTGAAGGCGCGATGGCAGCTATTTTAGGGCTAGAAGATGCTCAAGTGGTTGCACTGTGTCAAGCTGCTTCTCAAACAGGACAAGGGTCTGTTGAAGCTGCAAATTATAATGCAAATGGTCAAGTGGTCATTGCAGGTGCAGCAGCACTGGTGCAAGAAGTCATGGCGCAAGCAAAAGAGCAATCAGGTAAAGCAATAGCACTTCCTGTATCTGTTCCATCACATTGTTCATTAATGAAACCTGCGGCTGAACAGTTTGCACAAGCTTTGGAACAAACTGCCATTGAGCTACCAAGTATTCCTGTAATACAAAATGTCAACGCAGCAATTGCTCGTGATGTAACAGCTTTACGTCAAGCATTAACTGCGCAACTGTATGAATCAGTCCAGTGGACAAAAACAATGCAATACCTACAAGATCAAGGTATTCAGTATGTAGCAGAATGTGGTCCTGGTAATGTTCTTGCAAATCTTGCAAAACGCTTACCAAACATTGAAAAAGCATTCCCAATTGACACACAAAGTCGCATGGAAGATGCACTGAATGCCATTTTAGTGGCAGAAGGAAAAATTGCATGACACAAGAACGCAAAGTCGCATTAGTGACAGGTGCAAGTCGAGGAATAGGCGCAGCCATTGCTCAACAACTTATTTTAGACGGTTATTTTGTGGTTGGTACTGCAACTTCTGAAACTGGTGCAGATAAAATTTCTGCAACTTTTGCAGAAAATGGTGCAGGTGCCGTTTTAGATGTACGTGATGGTGATGCGATTGATGCCTTAGTATCTGATATTGAACAAAAATATGGTTCAGTTATGGTGCTGGTAAATAATGCTGGTATTACGAAAGACAACTTATTATTACGTATGTCAGAGGCAGACTGGGATGATATTTTAAATATTCATCTAAAAGCTGTGTTCCGTTTATCTAAACGTGTATTAAAGGGTATGACTAAAGCGCGTTTTGGTCGCATTATTAATATCAGCTCTGTGGTTGCGCATTTTGCAAATCCTGGTCAAGCAAACTATTCTGCTGCTAAAGCAGGAATTGAGGCATTCAGCCGTAGCTTGGCAAAAGAAATGGGCAGTCGCCAAATCACGGTCAATAGTATTGCACCTGGCTTTATTGCAACAGAAATGACTGAACAGTTAAGTGAAGATATTCGCAAAAAAATGAGCGATCAAGTAGCTTTAAATCGTTTTGGTGAGCCACAAGATATTGCAAATGCTGTGAGCTTTTTAGCTTCAGATAAAGCAAGTTACATCACTGGTACAGTATTACACGTAAATGGTGGTTTATACATGGCTTAATGTCATGTATTAACTTTGAAAAAATTCAATATTCAATTAAACTATCGGCAATTAAAAGCCGCCACAAGCAATGAGGAGAATTCCTGTGAGCGATATCGAACAACGCATTAAACAAGCTGTTGCAGAACAATTAGGTATGAAAGCTGAAGAGATCAAAAATGAGGCATCTTTTATGGATGACTTAGGTGCTGACTCTTTAGACCTTGTTGAACTTGTAATGTCTTTTGAAAATGACTTCGACATCACTATTCCTGATGAAGATTCTAACGAAATCACAACTGTTCAATCAGCAATTGACTATGTAACTAAAAAACTTGGTTAATCGTTGAATGCATAGTGATTGATCACTATGGATTGGAGCCACCTTTTAGGTGGCTTTTTATTTATAAATCAAAAACATTGGTTACATACCGTTACGTTTCTGTTACCAATGACAACCAATTTCAGTATATTTTTTAGCTATAAAAATAGAGTACAAATTTTTATAAATCATTTATTAGATAATCGTTAAAAACTATGGAGAATCACAATGGGTCTTTTTGATTTTGTAAAAGGTATTGGTAAGAAAAATACAGCTCCTGCAGAGCCACAAGCAGCGCCAACAACACCAGCAGCACCTGTGGAGCCATCAGCACAAGAAATTGCGAATAAGTTATTAGGTCATATTAAAGCATTAGGTTTGCCTGTAACGGGTCTGTCAGTGAGCTATAATGGCGCATCAGATTTGGCAACAGTAAAAGGTCAAGTGCAGACTCAAGCAGATAAAGAAAAAATTATTTTAGCTGTTGGAAACATTGACCATGTTGCACAAGTGGATGATCAACTGACTGTAGTAACGCCAGAGCCTGAGAGTAAGTTTTATACAGTTAAATCTGGTGATAACTTATCTAAAATTTCGAAAGAATTTTATGGTGATGCAAATCAATACAACAAAATTTTTGAGGCAAATCGTCCATTGTTGAAAAATGCAGATGATATTTTCCCAGGACAAGTATTACGTATTCCTGCATAATTTTGAGTAAAAATCACTATTTCTACTTAAAGAAGAATAAACAAAAAGAACCTCATTTGAGGTTCTTTTTTGATATTTACAAGGTGTTAGACTTTACCAGCTTAATGCACCGCCAGTCTGATAATCAGTCACACGTGTCTCGAAGAAATTCTTCTCTTTACGTAAGTCCATCATTTCAGACATCCATTGGAATGGGTTATTCACACCAACAAATTGTTCAGGTAAACCAAGTTGACTTAAGCGACGGTTACAGATGAATTTTAGATATTCCTCCATCATCGCAGCATTCATACCTAATACGCCGCGTGGCATGGTGTCACGTGCATATTCAATTTCCAGCATTGTACCTTCAAGAATCATTTGAACCACTTCTTCTTGGAACTCTGCTGTCCATAAGTTTGGATTTTCAATCTTGATTTGGTTAATCATGTCGATACCAAAGTTCAAGTGCATAGATTCATCACGTAAAATGTATTGGAATTGCTCAGCAACACCATTCATTTTGTTACGACGACCCATAGACAAGATTTGACTGAAACCACAGTAGAAGAAGATCCCTTCAAGTACGCAGTAGAATGCGATCAAGTTACGCAGTAAGATTTGATCGTTTTCAGGTGTACCTGTTTGAAATGTAGGATCGCTAAGAGATTGAGTGTATTTCAAGCCCCAAGCTGCTTTACGTGCAACAGAAGGAATCTCGCGGTACATGTTGAAGACTTCACCTTCATCCATGCCTAAAGATTCGATACAGTACTGGTATGCATGTGTATGGATTGCTTCTTCAAAAGACTGACGCAAGATGTATTGACGGCACTCAGGGTTGGTAATGTGGCGGTAAATTGCCAATACCAAATTGTTTGCAACCAATGAATCTGCGGTAGAAAAAAAACCTAAAGAACGCATGACAATAGTACGCTCATCTTCAGTCAAGCCATTTTCAGACTTCCAAAGTGCAATGTCTTGCGTCATGTTGACTTCTTGTGGCATCCAATGGTTTGCACAACCATCAAGATATTTTTGCCAAGCCCACTCGTATTTGAATGGTACAAGTTGGTTCAAGTCAGCACGACAGTTGATCATGGCTTTGTCGTCAACTTGTACACGTTGTGCGCCCATTTCAAGCTCTTGTAAGCCTGGTGCAACATCTAAATTTTCTAGAGCGTTAGATGCTTTTGCCAATGGATCGGCTGAATTTGTTGTTCCTGCTGAATAGGTTCGAGCGGGTTGTGTAGCTGCCAAATTCGACGATGCGTGCTGTGCATCAGATACCACTTGCGAATCAGTCGCTTTCTTCGGTTCGACGGGCGCAGGCTGGTGAGCTTGTGCAGCTTGTTTCGGTTCATCATCTTCGAAATCGTCCCAACTTAGGATAGACATGTTTGTTCTCTCTTCGTTGCTTTATATCTGTTATGGACATCTCACAAGCGAAGATGTCACTACTATACGCTCATTATGTGTAAGCAAAATTAAGTTTCGCTGATGAATGTATTCAAATTGTTCATTTGAATGCAGGTCAACACTACTTATTTTGCTTACGCTTTTGTTGTCTGCGGATTGCAAAGAATGCATAAACAGCAGGGATATAAAAAATTAAAAAGGCTAAGATCAGTGCAATTGCGCCTAACTCATAGTCATGACTTAAATGGAACATTTCTTAGCCTCTTTATTTTAAAATCCTCCCCCAACCCCTCCTTTAATAAAGGAGGGGAGATCGAGAGTTTTATTGGCTTCTCGAAAGTCCCCCTTTTTCAAAGGGGGATTCAGGGGGATTTTTAATTAATAATTACTGACAAGCTTCACAATCTGGATTGTCGATTGAACATGCTTGTGGTACTGGAGCTGCGTTTGCAAAACCTTCTTCTTCAATAGCTTCAGGTTTTTTAGCTTCTACAACAGGAGCAGGAGCTGCAACGGTTGTTGGTTTAACGGCATTTAATGCACCAGTGTTAATAGTCGATTTCTCTGCAGAAGTCGCACCTAATGCACGGAGGTAGTACGTCGTTTTAAGACCACGTAACCATGCCATTTTGTACGTCATATCGAGTTTCTTACCATTTGCACCAGCGATGTAAAGGTTAAGAGACTGCGCTTGATCGATCCATTTTTGACGGCGTGATGCAGCATCAACAATCCAACGTGTTTCAACTTCGAATGCAGTGGCAAAGATTGCTTTTAATTCCTCTGGAATACGTGCAATTTTTTGTACTGAACCTTCGAAATGTTTCAGATCATTGACCATCACAGAATCCCAAAGACCACGATCTTTTAACGCACGTACTAGGTACGGGTTAATTACTGTGAATTCACCAGAAAGGTTAGATTTCACATAAAGATTTTGGAAAGTAGGCTCGATAGACTGAGAAACACCACAGATGTTTGAAATCGTTGCAGTCGGTGCAATCGCCATCACGTTTGAGTTACGCATACCGTCTTTTTGAACTTTGGCACGTAAAGTGTCCCAGTCCAAACGTTGAGTGCGGTCAACTTCAAACATACCTTCAGGGCGTGTTTGAGCAACAAGGTTCAGTGAGTCGATTGGCAAGATGCCTTGATCCCATAATGAACCTTTAAATGTTTCGTAAGTACCACGTTCAACAGCCAAGTTACTTGATGTTTCAATCGCGTAATAGCTGATCACTTCCATAGATTCATCAGCAAACTCTACAGCTGCTTCTGAACCATATGCAAGATTCATTTCATAAAGCGCATCTTGGAAGCCCATGATACCCATACCGACTGGGCGGTGTTTCATGTTTGAATTTTGCGCTTGTGGGACAGCATAGTAGTTAATGTCGATCACGTTATCGAGCATACGTACCGCAGTTTTAATCGTGCGTGCTAATTTTTCACGGTCGAGTTTGCCACCTTGAACGTGTTGTACAAGGTTGATCGAACCTAAGTTACATACCGCGATTTCATCTTTATTGGTATTTAAAGTGATCTCAGTACATAAGTTAGAAGAGTGTACTACGCCAACGTGTTGTTGTGGAGAACGTAAGTTACATACGTCTTTGAATGTGATCCACGGATGACCTGTTTCAAACAACATTGACAACATTTTGCGCCATAAGTCTTTCGCACGGATTTTCTTATGAAGCATGTTTTGTTCTTTGGCAATGCCTTCGTAGTACGCATAACGTTCAGCGAATTCTGCACCAGTCAAATCATGAAGATCAGGCGTTTCTGATGGTGTGAATAAAGTCCATTCAGCATCTTGAAATACACGTTGCATGAACAAATCTGGAACCCAGTTCGCTGTGTTCATGTCATGGGTACGACGACGGTCATCACCTGTGTTTTTACGAAGTTCTAGGAATTCTTCAATATCCAAGTGCCAAGTTTCAAGGTATGCACACACTGCACCTTTACGTTTACCACCTTGGTTTACGGCAACCGCAGTATCGTTGGCAACTTTAAGGAATGGGACTACACCTTGAGATTTACCATTTGTGCCTTTGATGTATGAGTTCAAGGCACGAACTGGAGTCCAGTCATTACCTAAACCACCTGCCCATTTAGAAAGTAGGGCATTATCACGCATTGCACCATAGATGTCATAAAGGTCATCTTGGATCGTGGTTAAGTAGCAGCTTGATAACTGTGGACGTAATGTACCAGAGTTAAATAATGTCGGAGTTGAAGCCATGTAGTCGAAGCTAGACAATAAGTCATAGAACTCGATTGCACGATCTTCTTTATTTGCTTCGTTTAGCGCAAGACCCATCGACACACGCATAAAGAACAATTGCGGAAGTTCAAAGCGTACTTCATTAGAATGGATAAAATAACGGTCAAATAAAGTTTGCAGACCTAAATATGTAAACTGGTTTGAACGTTCAGGTTTGATGGCAGCAGCTAACTTTGCAAGATCAAAATTTAATAGATCTGTAGATAAAAGCTCAAGTTCAATCCCTTTCTTCAAATAAGTTTCAAGCGCATCACCTTCATGGGTATCTGCTGCTAAACCTAAAAATTTAAGACCTGTTGCAACTAAGTTGTTACGCAATAAACGTGCAGTCACATACGTATAATTTGGTTCTTGTTCAATACGTGTACGTGTTGCCATCATCATTGTCGTTGAGATGTCGGACTCTTTTACACCGTTATATAGGTTTTTAACTGTTTCATCGACAATGGCTTGAACATTAATACCTTCTAAGCCTTCACTTGCTGTTTCAATCGTGGCATGCAGGTTGCTCAAATCTAGAGGCTGAAGCTGACCATTCGCATCTGTGATTTGTAAAGTTGGATGATGATGAGCATTGGTTTGTTTACGTGCTTCTGAACGTTGCTCACGATAAATTACATATGAACGAGCAACTTTTTGCTCACCTGTACGCATAAGTGCCAATTCAACTTGGTCTTGAATTTCTTCAATGTGAATGGTACCGCCAGAAGGTAAACGACGATTAAAAGTATTTAATACCATTTCCGTTAATTGTGTAATGCGGTCATGAATACGGCTTGAATCGGCACTTTGTTGACCCTCAACAGCCAAGAAAGCTTTGCCAATTGCTACAGAAATTTTTTCTGCATCAAACGGGGCAACATCACCAGTGCGTTTAATCACTTGAAGTTGACCAGGGGTAGTAATGGCGTTCATTGTCAGCGTAGCTCCATTGTCATCATTGTTATGTTTATGGACCATTTGAATCAGATAAAATACGATCAATATTTATCTTGATATTTGAGGACTAAACACAATACTTAGTGGTTTAATTTAAATTAGGGCACAAGATACGGTAAAATTTAGGGGAGATCAATATTGACATTTCGATAATTTTTTTTTCTCAAAGCAGTAAAAAAAAATGCAAAATTTTTGACGGCTTGAGGTATTTTTATATATGTCTTATTAGACAAGGGTATAGCATAGCAAACTCTGAGCAAGGTGCTTATAGATAACCTTGTGGATAACTAAAAACAGTCAGTTTAATGAGACAGAATGTGAACAATGAAATTTTTTGTATAAAAAATATTCTTAAGAATAAGGAAAATGGCAATGAATAATAAAAAATAAGTATTTATTAAGGAAAACTATCTACAATTCAATAGTTAATAAAAATATAACAAATTGATACGCTCATGTATCAGTTTGGTGAATAGGGTCTTGTTTACAATGTAAACGTGTGTATATTGCAAAACATAGTGTGTTGAATCTGCGAGATTTGTATGCAGGGATTAGGTTAAATAAAGGGGCATATGTATGAGCCAAGAAGAAAAGTTACCAAAAATTTTAATTGTTGAAGATGACGAGCGTTTAGCGCGTTTAACTCAAGAATATTTAATTCGAAATGGACTAGAAGTTGGGGTAGAACCAGACGGCAATCGTGCAATTCGTCGTATCATTGCTGAACAACCAGATATGGTTGTATTGGATGTGATGCTACCAGGTGCAGATGGATTAACCGTTTGTCGAGAAGTTCGTCCACATTATCATCAACCAATTTTGATGCTTACAGCACGTACTGAAGATATGGATCAGGTGCTAGGCTTAGAAATGGGTGCAGATGACTATGTTGCTAAGCCTGTTCAACCACGTGTTTTACTGGCGCGTATTCGTGCGTTATTACGTCGCACGGACAAAACACCAGAAGATGAAGTAGCGCAACGCATCGAATTTGATGATCTTGTGATCGACAATGGTGGACGTTCTGTGACTTTAAATGGTGAATTGGTTGATTTTACCAGTGCGGAATATGACCTATTGTGGTTGCTCGCTTCAAATGCTGGACGAATTTTGTCACGTGAAGATATTTTTGAACGTCTGCGTGGGATTGAGTATGATGGTCAAGATCGCTCAATTGATGTGCGTATTTCACGTATTCGTCCAAAAATTGGTGATGATCCTGAAAATCCAAAGCGTATTAAAACAGTGCGTAGTAAAGGTTACTTATTTGTTAAAGAAACAAATGGAATGTAACCCTATTTTCTGTTTAAGAACATAGTCCTACCATAAGGTTGTTTTCGTGTCCAAACACAGTATATTCCTGCGTATTTATGCAGGATTGGTTATTCTTGTTGTCTTAGTTGCATTATTTGGTTATTTGTTAGTGCAAATTATCAACTATCAACGTGCACAAGAGTATCGTGAGTCACTCACAGATGGGATTTCTTATGTCATCAGTGAAGGTGTGGCACGTCAACAAACGGAACAGCAAAAAGCAGATTGGATTTCGGACGCTTCTGATTTATTAGAACTACCGATTCACTATGTAGATGCGAGTAAAGTTGAGCTATCAAGAACAGAAACAAAACGGATAGAAAATCAAAAAGCTGTGGTTCGTTATGATGCGGAGCACAGCATTGCTTATCTTGTTTTGGGTATTCGTGATGATCCCAAACATTATTTGTATATTAAAGTCGGTGTTCCAAATGACCGACAAATGCGCGCTTTACCTGTCTTTATTATGGATTATTTGGTTTATTATCCAGGACAAGAGCAAGAATATCTTAAAAAAATCCAAGAACATTTTTCCTATCCGATTGGAATTGAAAATGTATCTTCATTAAATTTAGATCCTGAGCAATTAGGGCGTTTACGTTCTGACCAAACAGTAACTTTGTGGCGCGATGGTGCAACAGAGCGCGGTACAACCATTTCTATAGTATCGCCATTGCCTAATTCTGTAAGTGATGTCTTGGTGATTGGTCCTGTACCTATGTTTAATTGGATGCCAGTTAAACTTGCAGCAGGAATTACTTTGCTCAGCATGTTCTTATTATGTTTGGGGGTTTATGGCTTAATTGTCCCTATGCAACGTAAGTTAAAGTTGGTTAATGATGCTTTAGATGTCATGAAGACTGGTGATATGTCACATCGTGTTCCAGTAGAAGGGCATGATGAATTGGCAAGTTTAGCAACCAGTTATAATAGTATGTCTGATCATATTCAGCGTTTAATTGAAGCACAGCGTGAACTGATGCGCGCAGTTTCACATGAATTAAGAACACCTGTTGCTCGCATCCGTTTTGGTATGGAAATGTTGGCAGATGAAGACGACTATGACTATCGCTTACAACAAGTAGAAATGATTGATAAAGATATTGAGGCGTTAAACACCTTAATTGATGAAATCATGACATATGCAAAATTGGAACAAGGCACACCCTCTTTAGATTTCGAAAAAATAATTTTGGTTGATTTACTTGATCAGGTTGCCGTAGAAACCGAAGCATTAAAAACTCAAAAAGAAATATATTTGAGTCCTTTATCTCATGATGTAGTGGTTGAAGCTGAGCGTCGATATTTACATCGTGTTGTACAAAACTTAGTGGGTAATGCAATTCGCTACTGTGATGATCGTGTCAATATTAGTGGTGGAGTTGACCTTGTTACTAACATGGCATATATCTGTGTTGAGGATGATGGTCCAGGAATACCAGAAGAAGATCGTAAACGAATATTTGAAGCATTTGCACGTTTAGATGATAGCCGTACTCGTGCATCTGGTGGTTATGGCTTAGGTTTATCTATTGTCAGTCGTATTGCGTTTTGGTTTGGTGGAACGATTGAGGTAGATCAAAGCCCAGAATTAGGTGGAGCACGTTTTAAAATGTCATGGCCTGCTCAAGTAAAACGTAAAACAAAATAAGTAAAATGATAAAAAGCATCAATATTGATGCTTTTTATTTATCGTATTTTTGATCATGATACAATTTATTGGTGTAGTGTTGCATCAGGAGCAATAATCGCTTTGCCTTCACGTAGAGAATTTAAAGCATCTGTATTAAAATCAATAAGTAAGCTATTTTGTTCTGCATCAATATGATATTTACTGATAATTTTCTGATCCCCATTTAACGTATCAATAGTATATTCATCAGCAATGTTTAAGATTCCATCAAGATTGGTCGTGGTTGAAGCAAGATCTTGGCGAAATAGCTCATAAATATCACGTAAATCGAAAATGGCATTATTCGCATCAGGATGTTTTGTGACATATCCCTCAATATGACGAATCAATAATTGAGCAAAAAGAAAATAATTTGGTTTGTGGGTAAAGTTTATGCTCATGGGTTGTACTCCTTATTATTATTTTCTAGCATACACAGAACAACTTAATGAATTGTATAAAGTTTATTAAAGGTTGTTATCAAATTGAAATTGGTAAAATAATTTACTTTTCATCAAAGAAAAAAGATTTTTGTAGAAAAATAATACATAAGGTAGGTGAGAAGTAGGCAAAAGCTTTAAATGGAAATTTAAGCGTTGAGTAGTTAGAGTTGTAATAATTTTTCTTGATAATTTTGGTCTTTATTTGTGTTTTTATTTTTATTAAATGACATTAATTATCATATTTAGATAATATTTCATAAAATTTATTGTTGTGAAAATAAACTTTTTGAAGAATGTAACAAAATATTAAATTTATTTTTTATCCTGAAATATTTTATAAAATGAGCATAAATTTATGAAATAAGACCTATTATTTGTTATTTTTAAATAAAAATCTAATTTTAAGTAAATGATTTAATATGAAAAAACAAAGATTTTATTGTTTTATTCGAAAAAAATTATTATTTTTCGGTTTTTAATCACTTTATGCGATTTGTAACACTCAGATTGCTTTAAATATATGTCAATAGCTAAAAAAGATTAAAAAATCATCCGAAAGACTTAGAGGGATGAACTAGCAACTGATGACAGCAATCGGGTACAATTACGCAGATTTATTTTGTGTTTGGTGTATTTACAAGGCCAATACATACATTCTTTGTTAATAATAGGCCTGCCAGGAGTTATCCCCGCATGAGTGCCATTACTCCATACGATTGGGCAATCATCGCCTTCGTGATCGGCGTTACATTTCTATGTGTCTTTATGCTTACTGTTCCTTTGCTCCTTGGGGGTAAATCATGGGGACGTGCAAAGCAAGAGCAATTTGAATCAGGTGTGGTAGGTGCTGGTGGTGCACGTATCCGCTTATCTGCAAAATTCTATTTGGTTGCAATTTTCTTTGTCGTGTTCGACTTAGAAGCACTTTATCTATATGCATGGGCAACTTCTGTTCGTGAAGTAGGTTGGGTTGGTTTTGCAGCCGCTGCTGTATTTATTTTAGTTTTGCTTGTTGGTTTGGTTTATGAACTTTCAACAGGTGCGTTGAACTGGGCGCCTTCAGATCGTCGTAAAGCAGCAGGTATCAAACCTAAAGTAGGTTCACCAAATATGGATCTTGCAGAAATTACCCGCTTCAATTCTATTGAGGAGTTGGTGATGGACCCTACAGGAACAATTCCAGCTCAATCATCAGGTCGTGTGAAAGATAAAACACCGACTATGTCACTGAACAAGGAGTAACTCGGGAATGAAATATACCTTAACCCGTGCGAATCCAGAAGCTGAGCAATATCCACTTCAAGATCGTCAAATTGTGACTGATCCACTTGAAGAAGAAGTGAATAAAAATGTATTCATGACTCGTTTAGAGGATGTATTGCATACAGCTGTGAACTGGGGTCGTAAAAACTCATTATGGCCTTTTAACTTTGGTACATCTTGCTGTTACGTTGAATATGCAACAACTTTAACAGGTGTGCATGATTTGTCACGTTTCGGTGCTGAGGTTATTCGTGCTTCACCTCGTCAGGCAGACTTGATGATCGTTGCAGGAACTTGCTTTGTGAAAATGGCGCCTGTTATTCAGCGCTTATATGAGCAAATGCTTGAGCCGAAATGGGTCATTTCAATGGGTGCTTGTGCTAACTCTGGTGGTATGTACGACATTTATTCAGTTGTACAGGGTGTGGATAAAATCATTCCTGTTGACGTTTATGTCCCTGGTTGTCCTCCACGTCCAGAAGCATTAATCCAAGCATTAATGTTGTTACAAGACCAAATTCAATTAGAGCGTCGTCCGCTTTCTGCGGTGATTGGTGATGATCTTCAGCCTGTATATAAGCCAAAGATGATGCCAGAACGTGATCGTAAGAATGCTGAACGTATTGCAGTGAAAAACTTACGCTCTATGGATGAAATTGAGTAATTTTTTCTGATGAATATTTGACATGCCTGAAGGGCATGGTCGTCAGGAAATTTCACAGAATTTGTATTAAATAGGAAGCCAAGCCAATGGCTGAAACTGAAATTGCTATGCCAGAGTCAACACCTGTTGATTCACGCCCAGCATTTGCGATTGTAGAAGATCTCAAAACCAAATTTGGTGAGAACTTTTACGTGCAACCGACGTTCGAAGATTTTCCAACGGTTTGGGTTGAGCGCGCACGTGTACAAGAAGTTTTAATGTACTTGCGTACAGTATCACGTCCTTATGTGATGCTGTTTGACTTGTCTGCAGTAGATGAGCGTTTACGTACCCATCGTGATGGTTTACCTGCTTCTGACTTCACTGTGTTTTATCACTTGCTTTCTTTAGAGCGTAATAGTGATATTCGTATCAAAGTTGCGTTGAATGAGAATGATATTAACATTCCAACAGCAACCAATATTTGGCCAAATGCCAACTGGTACGAGCGTGAAGCTTACGATATGTTCGGGATCAACTTCGAAGGGCATCCGATGCTTCGTCGTATTTTGTTACCAACCTATTGGGAAGGTCATCCGTTACGTAAAGAATATTCTGCACGTGCAACGGAATACACACCGTATATGCAAGACAAAGCAAAACAAGATTTCGAACAAGAACATCTTCGCTTTGTACCAGAAGATTGGGGGTTAACGCGCGGTAACGCAGACGAAGACTTCATGTTCCTAAACTTAGGTCCTAACCATCCATCTGCTCACGGTGCGTTCCGTGTGATTTTGCAGTTGGACGGTGAAGAAGTCAAAGACTGTGTGCCTGATATCGGTTATCACCACCGTGGTGTGGAAAAGATGGCTGAGCGTCAGACCTGGCATTCATTCATTCCATATACCGACCGTGTTGACTACTTAGGTGGTTGTGCGCAAAACATGCCTTATGTGATGGGTGTGGAGCAAATGGCAGGAATTACTGTTCCTGATCGTGCGCAGTGTATCCGTGTCATGATGTCTGAACTGTTCCGTATCAATAACCACTTGTTATTTATCGGTACTGCGATTCAGGATGCGGGTGGTATGACGCCAGTATTCTATATGTTTGCTGACCGTCAAAAAATCTATGATGCGATTGAAGCAATCACAGGTTTCCGTATGCACCCAGCATGGTTCCGTATCGGTGGTACAGCGCATGATCTTCCAAACAACTGGCAAAAACTGATTCGTGAAATTCTCGAATGGATGCCAAAACGTTTGAAGGAATATCATACTGCGGCATTGAAAAACTCTGTGTTTATCGGTCGTACCCGTAATGTTGCTCAATATGATGCAAAATCTGCATTGGCTTGGGGTGTAACAGGTACAGGTCTACGTGCAACAGGGATCGACTTTGACGTTCGTAAATATCGTCCATACAGTGGCTACGAAAACTATGATTTCGAAGTGCCATTAGAGTATGAAG
This sequence comes from Acinetobacter sp. R933-2, assembly GCF_030325485.1. Classification (NCBI taxonomy): domain Bacteria; kingdom Pseudomonadati; phylum Pseudomonadota; class Gammaproteobacteria; order Moraxellales; family Moraxellaceae; genus Acinetobacter; species Acinetobacter sp. R933-2. The sequence continues at coordinate 238,503 of NZ_JACAIJ010000002.1, read as the reverse complement.
GCGATGCTTATGCGCGTGTAATGGTTCACTATCGTGAAATCGAAGAATCATTAAAAATCGTGAAGCAATGTCTAGACAATATGCCATCTGGTCCATATAAAGCGGATCACCCATTGGCAGTTCCACCACCAAAAGATAAGACTTTACAAGATATTGAAACTTTGATTACGCACTTCTTGAGCGTGTCATGGGGTCCTGTAATGCCAGCAGGCGAAGCGTCTGTGATGGCAGAAGTGGTGAAAGGTGCGTCTAACTACTATCTGACTTCTGATAAGTCAACCATGAGTTATCGTACCCGTATTCGTACACCAACCTTCACGCATTTACAGCAAATACCTTCCGTGATTAACGGCAGTCTTGTATCTGACTTGATCATTTATTTAGCGACGATTGATGTCGTTATGGCTGACGTGGATCGCTAAGGGGTAAACGCATTATGATGATTTTGACTGATAAAAAGCCACGTGTGAATGTTGAAGGGATTTTGACTGCGGAAGAAATCCACGAAATTCAACATCACATTGAACATTATCCATACCCACGTGCAGCGTGTTTAGATGCGTTAAAACACGTACAACGCCGTAATGGTTGGGTTGATGATGCGCAAATGAATGCGATTGCTCAAATGTTGAGTATGAGCCTTGCTGACCTTGAAGGTGTAGCAACATTCTATAACCGTATTTACCGTCAACCTGTGGGTCGTCACGTAATTTTGTTATGTGATTCGATTGCATGTTTCTTGATGGGTGCGGAAACTTTGGCAGAAGCATTTCAACGTGAATTAGGCATTCAATATGGTCAAACGACTGCTGATGGTCGTTTTACTTTATTGCCAATTTGCTGTTTAGGAAATTGCGACAAAGGTCCTACCTTGATGATTGATGAAGATACTCACGGCTTAGTTGAAGTGGCATCAATTAAACAGTTATTGGAGAAGTATGTATGAATACTGAACCAAAACCAATTTATGGCGACGGTAACCCTGAAACTCACCCATTAACATGGCGTTTGAGTAAACAGGAATTTGTTCGTAGTGCAGATGATTACGAAGCGCTTGAAGGTTATGCAGGCTTTAAAAAAGCATTGGGCATGAAACCTGCGGAAGTGCTTGATGTGATCAAAGCGGCGACTGTAAAAGGTCGTGGTGGTGCAGGTTTCCCAGCAGGGATTAAATGGTCATTGATGGCACCAAATGATGGTGGTCCTCGTTACCTGATCTGTAATGCCGATGAAATGGAACCTGGAACATTCAAAGACCGTTTGTTGATGGAAGATCTTCCACATCAATTGATCGAAGGGATGCTCATTGCAGGTTATACGCTTGAAGCAACTCAAGGCTATATCTTCATTCGTGGTGAATATATCGAAGCGGCGCAATACTTAAATGAAGCTTTAGAACAAATTCGTGCTAAAGGTTATTTGGGTGACAACATCCTAGATTCAGGATGGAGCTTTGATTTACACGTGCATACCGGTGCGGGTCGTTATATCTGTGGTGAAGAAACTGCATTGATTAACTCGCTTGAAGGTCGCCGTGCCAACCCACGTACCAAACCGCCATTCCCGCAGGTTGCAGGGGCTTGGGGTCGTCCTACGATTGTCAACAACGTAGAGACTTACAACAACTTGCCAGCCATTATGTTGCGTGGTCCTGAGTGGTATATCGGCTTATCTGCAGGTAAATCCAAAGACCCAGGCACCAAAATTTATGGTGCTTCAGGTAAAGTGAAATTCCCTGGTTTATGGGAACTTCCATTTGGTACCACTGCGCGTGAAGTGATTGAGGATCATGCCGGTGGTATGCGTGATGGTTTAACCCTGAAAGCATGGTTACCTGGGGGCGCATCAACAGACTTCCTTGCTGCTGAACATATTGACTTGCCAATGGATGCAGAAAGCATCATGAAAGCAGGCTCACGTTTAGGAACTTGCTTGTTGATGGTGGTGGATGAAACTCAGTGTATGGTTTCAGCTACACGTAACCTCGAAGAATTCTTTGCACGTGAATCATGTGGTTTCTGTACCCCTTGTCGTGATGGCTTGCCGTGGGCAGTTAAAGCGCTTAAAGCTCTGGAAGATGGTACCGGTAAACAAGAGGATATCGATCACTTACAGGAATTGACTCGTAAGTTGTGGATCGGTAAGACCTTCTGTGCCCACGCACCAGGTGCGATGGAGCCACTCATGGGTGCACTCAAACATTTCCGTGGTGAATTTGAAGCAAAAGTCGTGAATGCGGCTGCTCAAACTCGCAACGTAGAACAAGCTTAAGGAATTCGACTATGGCTACAATTCATGTCGATGGAAAATCGTACGAAGTCAATGGTTCGGAAAACTTGCTGCAAGCATGTTTGAGCCTTGGCATCGACATCCCATATTTTTGTTGGCATCCATCCTTAGGTTCTGTTGGTTCTTGCCGTCAGTGTGCTGTGACTCAATATGCGAATCCCGAAGATACTCGTGGTCGCTTGGTCATGTCATGTATGACGCCTGCGTCTGACAATACCTATATTTCGATTGAAGACAAAGAAGCAAAAGATTTCCGCGAATCTATCGTGGAATTCTTGATGACCAATCACCCGCATGACTGTCCAGTCTGTGAAGAGGGTGGTCACTGTCATCTTCAAGATATGACAGTGATGACACAGCATGATCGTCGTCGCTATCGTTTTACTAAACGTACGCATTATAACCAAGAGTTGGGTTCATTTATTTCACATGAAATGAACCGTTGTATCGCATGTTACCGTTGTGTTCGTTACTACAATGACTATGCGGGCGGTACAGACTTTGGTGTATATGCCAACGCATCACGTGTTTACTTTGGTCGTCCAGAATCAGGTACTTTAGAATCAGAATTCTCAGGTAACTTGACAGAAGTGTGTCCAACAGGTGTATTCACCGACAAAACACATTCTGCACGTTATAACCGTAAATGGGACATGCAATATGCACCAAGCGTATGCCAAGGCTGTTCTTCAGGTTGTAATATTTCACCAGGTGAACGTTATGGTGAAATCCGCCGTGTCGAAAACCGTTTCAATGGTGAAGTAAACCAATACTTCCTTTGCGATAAAGGTCGTTTCGGTACAGGTTATGTCAACCGTGAAGATCGTCCACGTCAACCGCAGTTCCGTAATGGCGCTGATGTGCAAACTGTTTCTGTCGATACAGCTTTGGATTCTGTGATTGCCAATGTTCAAGGTAAAAAAGTCCTGGGTATTGGTTCGCCACGTGCATCACTTGAATCAAACTTCGCATTACGTGAGTTGGTTGGTCAAGAAAACTATTCAACAGGTTTGTCTCAAAAAGAGCAAAACTTGGTTGAGTTAGCAGCATCGATCATGCAAACCGAAGGTGTTTATAACCCAGGTATGCGTGAAATTGAAAGCTATGATGCTGTATTGATCCTCGGTGAAGACTTAACCCAAACTGCACCACGTATGGCATTGTCTGTTCGTCAAGCGGCGAAAAACAAAGCCAAAGAAATGGCGGCAGAGCGTCGTACGCAAGAATGGTTAGCAGAACCTGTTAAACGTATTGGTCAAGATGCAAAATCTCCGATTTATATCTTAGCTGCGACGCAAACTCGTCTTGCTGATGTTGCGACAGGTGAAGTTGTTGCTTCTCCGAACGACATTGCGCGTTTAGGTTTTGCAATTGCTGCGGGTGTGAAAGGTGAAGCGATTCTTGGTTTGGATGACGATGCGAAAGCATTTGCACAAACCATTGCTGATACTTTAAAAGCTGCGAAAAAACCACTCATCATCTCTGGTACAAGCTTACAAGACGCTGCGATCATGGAAGCTGCTGCACAAGTTGCACAGAATCTTGGTTCAACAGCAGGCTTAACATTGACTGTTCCTGAAGTGAACTCAATGGGCTTGGCATTGTTTGGTGGTTTAAGTTTAGAACAAGCGTTTGCGCAAGATTATGACTCAGTCATCATCATGGAAAATGACTTATTCCGTCGTTTACCTGCTGCACAAGTTCAAGCTGCATTAAACAAAGCACAAAGCGTAATTGTATTGGATCATTCAGAAACTGAAACTGTAAAAGCTGCGGATGTTGTTTTATCTGCTGCAAGTTTCGCTGAAGGTGATGGTACCGTGGTTTCACAAGAAGGACGTGCACAACGTTTCTATCAAGTGTATGACCCGAGCTATTACAAACCTGAATATGCAATTAAAGAATCATGGCGTTGGTTACATGCCATTGAAACGGGTGTGAAAGGTAAAGCGATTTCTTGGACATTGCTCGACGACGTGATTGAAAGCGTTGTAAACAATGTACCTGCACTGCAAGCCATTCAAGATGTTGCGCCTGATGCAGGTTACCGTATTCATGGTTTGAAAATTGCGCGTGAACCACGTCGTTACTCAGGTCGTACTGCGATGCGTGCGCCACTCAATGTGCATGAGCCAAAACAACCTGTAGATCAAGATTCAGCATTAACGTTCTCTATGGAAGGTTATGTCGGTAATCAGACACCTGCAGCATTGGTTCCATTTGCATGGGCACCAGGTTGGAACTCTCCACAGTCTTGGAACAAATACCAGGATGAAGTGGGTGGTCACTTAAAAGGTGGTGATTCTGGCGTACGTTTATTTGATCGTTTACCTAAACGTCCTACACGTAGCTATGTTGCACCAACAGCAGTTGTGGCAAACCCAGACAGCTTCCGTTTAGTGCCAATGCATCATATTTTTGCGTCAGGTGAATTCACTGTGAAAACAGCTGCAATGGAATCGCGTATTCCTGAAGCAATGTTTGCTGTGGGTGAGCAAGATGCAGCACGCTTGAATGTGCAAGATGGTCAGAAACTGACTGTGAAAGCAGGTGAAACAACCATTAGTCTGCCAGTTCAAGTGATTGAATATTTACCTACAGGTTATATCGGATATCCAGTTGGACAAGCGCCGACCGTTTCTCTTGCAGAGCCTGTATCTGTGGCGGTAGGAGTGTAATTCATGAACGAAACTTTACGCGCCCTCCCGACATGGGCACAAGATTGGCCAATCGCTTATAGCGTGATCCAAGCGATTGTGATCTTGTTGGTCGTTGTGTTGCTTGCTGCTTTGATGTCTTTTATTGAGCGTCGTTTACTGGGCTTATGGCAAGACCGTTATGGTCCAAACCGTGTAGGTCCAGGCGGGATGTTCCAGATCGTTGCGGACATGCTCAAAATCATGTTCAAAGAAGACTGGACACCAAAATTTGTAGACAAATTAACATTCCGTTTAGCACCAGCAGTTGCAATGGCAACTGCGGTACTTTCGTTCATGGTTATTCCTGTTTCACCTTATTTAGGTGTTGCAGACATGAGCATTAGCTTATTGTTCTTTATGGCAATGGCAGGTATCGCAGTGTATGCCGTGTTATTTGGTGGTTGGTCTTCTAACAACAAATACGCATTACTTGGTGGTTTACGTTCTGCTGCTCAAACGATTTCTTATGAAGTTTTCTTAGGGATTTCGTTAATGGGTGTAGTTGCGATTGCAGGTTCATTCAACTTGCGTGACATTGTAGAAGCACAACGTGATGTCTGGTTTGTGATTCCTCAGTTCATTGGTTTCATGATCTTCGTGGTTGCAGGTGTTGCGGTGACGCATCGTCATCCATTTGACCAACCAGAAGCTGAACAAGAATTGGCTGAAGGTTACCATGTCGAGTACGGTGGTATGAAATGGGGGATGTTCTTCGTTGCTGAATACGTCAACATCATCTTAATTTCTGCATTGATCGTGACTTTATTCTTTGGTGGTTGGTTAGCACCGTTTAACTTAAACATTCCATTCATCCCAGATGCGTTCTGGTTCATTGCAAAAACAGCATTCTTTGTGATGATGTTTGTCTTGGCTCGTGGTTCTTTAATGCGTCCACGTTATGACCAAGTGATGAACTTTGGTTGGAAGGTGTGTTTACCGCTTGCAGTGGTCAACCTTTTGGTGACTGGCGCTGTGATTTTGATGAATCAAGCCTAGGACAGCAGGGAGTACAAAATGTATAAAATTCTAGCTGGCGTAGGATCAATCGTTCGTTCATTGTGGATGGTGTTTAGCCATGCGACTCGTCCACGTGATACGATTTTGTATCCAGAAGTACCAGCCGAACAAATCGTACCTCCACGCTACCGTGGTCGTATCGTATTAACACGTGACCCAGATGGCGAAGAGCGTTGTGTTGCGTGTAATTTATGTGCGGTTGCATGTCCTGTTGGCTGTATCTCATTACAGAAAGCGGAGAAAGAAGACGGACGTTGGTATCCTGAATTTTTCCGTATCAACTTCTCACGTTGCATTTTCTGCGGTATGTGTGAAGAAGCTTGTCCAACCACAGCAATCCAACTTACACCTGATTTCGAGTTAGGTGAATATGTACGTCAAGATCTAGTCTATGAGAAAGAAAACTTACTCATTTCTGGACCTGGTAAATACCCTGACTACAACTTCTATCGTGTAACAGGTATGAGCATTGACGGTAAAGAGAAAGGTCAAGCGCAACGTGAAAGCGCACCTGTTGATGTACGGAGCTTATTACCATGATGTGGCCATTTTATTTAATGGCTCTCGTGGCCATTGTTTCTACGGTTCGTGTTGTGACTAACACAAATCCAGTACATGCTTTACTGAGTCTGATTGTCTCTTTACTTGCAGTTTCTGGTATTTTCTTAACGATTGGAGCGCCATTTGCTGCTGCATTAGAGATAATTGTCTATGCAGGTGCGATCATGGTGTTGTTCGTATTCGTGGTGATGATGCTCAATCTTGGTCAACATACTGTTGAGCAAGAGCGTAAATGGTTATCTTCAGGTGCGTGGGCTTATCCTGCACTTATGAGTTTCTTGGTCGGTTTATGTTTGGTTTGGATGCTTTCTTCTGACTATACACAATCTACTTTAGTTTTAGGTACACAAGTTGTGGGTCCTAAAGCGATTGGTCAAGCACTCTTTACACATTACTTATTATTGGTTGAAGTAGCCGCAATGTTATTGCTTGCAGCATTGGTTGCAGCATTCCACTTAGGTAAACGTGAACCAAGTGCAGAAGAGGGGCAAGAATAATGGGCAATATCCCTTTAGAGCATGGTTTGATTGTTGCGTCTATTCTTTTTGCACTGGGCTTTTACGGTGTAATGGTACGTCGCAACTTACTATTTATGTTAATGAGCCTTGAAATCATGATGAATGCAGCTGCGCTTGCATTTGTCGTGGCAGGAAGTGCTTGGGTACAACCTGATGGTCAAATTATGTTTATCTTAATTTTGACCCTTGCTGCGGCAGAGGCGTGTATCGGTCTTGCGATCGTCCTTCAGTTCTATCATCGCTTCCATCACTTGGATGTAGATGCTGCTAGTGAGATGCGCGGATGAGCTATTTATATTTAACAATTTTATTTCCGCTCATTGGTTTTATCCTTTTAGCGGCAGGGCGTAATAAACTCCCTGAAAATGTGGCTGCGATTATTGGTGCGGGTTCTGTTGGTTTATCAGCATTATTTGCATTGATCAGCGGTATGGCATTTATCAACAGCGGTGAGCCTGTCTATGTTCAAAACTTATGGACATGGTTCAATGTTGGTGGTTTTGCTCCTGGTGTTACTTTAAGTTTAGATGGCTTGTCATTATTAATGATGGGCATGATCACAGGTGTAGGTTTCCTTATTCACATTTTCGCGACATGGTACATGCGCGGTGAAGAAGACTTTGCACGTTTCTTCTCTTATTTCAACCTATTCGTAGCAAGCATGCTTGTGTTGGTATTGGGTGATAACTTAGCGTTATTATTCTTAGGTTGGGAAGGTGTTGGTCTGTGTTCTTACCTACTTATTGGTTATTACTACCAAAACCCTGCAAATGGTTTTGCTGCAATCAAAGCATTCACAGTAACACGTGTAGGTGATGTATTCTTACTCATCGCAATGTTCTTGCTTTTCCAACAGTTTGGTACTTTACATATTGGTACCATCGTTGCGAATGCTTCTCAAGTTTTAGCACTTGACCATAATCTTGCGCTTTGGACTTCATTGATGTTGTTCTTAGGTGCTGCGGGTAAATCTGCACAAATTCCATTACAAACATGGTTAGCAGATGCAATGGCTGGTCCTACACCAGTATCTGCATTGATCCACGCTGCAACAATGGTAACAGCAGGTGTTTATCTGTGCTGCCGTATGTTCACTGTGTTTGAAATGACCCCTGAAATTATGCAATTCATTGCGATTACAGGTGCAGTAACATTATTGGTTGCTGGTTTTGCGGCATTGGTTCAAACCGACATCAAACGTATTCTTGCTTACTCAACAATGAGTCAGCTCGGTTATATGTTTATGGCTGTAGGTGCTGAAGCTTATCAAGCAGGTCTATTCCATATGCTTTCTCACGCATTCTTCAAGGCATTATTATTCTTGTCTTCTGGTGCAGTGATCTTGGCTTATCATCACGAACAAAACATTTTCAAAATGGGTGGTTTGTTCTACAAAAACAAATTCTTATTTGCTTGTTTCGCCATCGGTGGTGGTGCGCTTGCAGCGATTCCATTCGTGACGATCGGCTTCTTCTCTAAAGATGCAATCTTGGGTGCAGTTTGGGTTCAAGGTCAATCAATTGCGACATTTGGTTGGTTGTATTGGGTTGGTGTTGCTGGTGCATTCTTAACGTCTATTTATACATTCCGCTTAATTTGGGTTGTATTCTTCGGCAAAGAAAATACACCTTATCACGAGATCAAAGGTGCGACTTATTGGTTACCTTTAGGGATCTTGGCGGTACTTTCTACAGGTTTGGCTTATTTCTTAAAAGCACCAGTAGAAAAAGCGTTAACAGCAGCTCAAATTCCTGTATTCAATGTACCAACTGAAGCGTTGATGCATGGTATGCATTCTGCTGAATATACAGCAGTGGGTATTGCACTTGCTGGTTTAGTCGTGGGTGTAGTCTTGTTTGCATTTGCATATCAAGCGGTAAAAGGCTTTGCTGCAACTTCATTTGGTGCAGGTTTAGCGAATATTTGTCGTAATGCTTTTGGATTCGATTCGTTATATAACCTTGTATTTGTTCAACCTTACTTACTTATTGCAAAAATCTTAGGTCGTGACCCAATTGATGGTTTATGGCTGGTATTACCTGCGATTGTAAAAGGTGGTAACAAGTTTACAAGTACCCGTCAAACAGGTTCATTACGTGAATATGCATCAAGTATGTCACTCGGTGTAGTGGTATTGCTGATGATCTTGATCGTGATTCAGGTAGTGGGGAAATAAGATGGAAATCACAAACAATTGGATTTTACCCGCATTAATTCTTGTACCTTTTATTGCAGGTTTTATTTGCTGGTTAGTCGATAAGCTCGATGACCATTTGCCTCGTTACATTGCATTAGTTGGTATGCTCATTACTTTGGGCTTAACAGGTGTGCTTTGGAGTCAAGGTGGCTTCACATATGAGTTGGGACAGCAAGTTCCAGCTTGGGCAGCACAATTTCAAGTTGAATGGATTAAATCTTTAGGGATTAATATCCATTTGGCAATAGATGGTCTTTCACTTCTTATGGTGGGCTTAACTGCATTACTTGGTGTACTTGCAGTAGGTTGTTCATGGGGTGAAATTCAAAAGAACGTTGGTTTCTTCCACTTAAACCTTTTATGGTCTTTAGGTGGAGTAATCGGTGTATTCCTTGCAATTGATTTATTCTTGTTCTTCTTCTTCTGGGAGATGATGCTTGTACCAATCTATTTCTTGATTGCACTTTGGGGTCATAAAGGCGCAGATGGTAAATCACGTGTTTATGCTGCAACTAAGTTCTTCATCTATACACAAGTTGCAGGTCTAATCATGCTTGTTGGTATTCTAGGTCTTGTGATCTATGGATACATGATGTCAGGTACGATTGGCTTTGACTACTACTACTTAATGGCTGTTGCACGTACTTTAGATGCTCAAGCGCCTCATATTGCTTATGCGTTAATGATTTGTATGTTCATCGGCTTTGCAGTAAAACTGCCAGTTTTCCCATTACATGGTTGGTTACCAGATGCCCATGCACAAGCACCTACAGCAGGTTCTGTAGACTTAGCAGGTATCTTAATTAAAACTGCGGCATATGGTTTACTTCGTTTTGTTATTCCATTCTTCCCAGCAGCATCTGCACAATTTGCAGATATTGCCATCATCTTTGGTTTAATTGGTGTGTTCTACGGCGCCATCTGTGCTTTCCAACAAACAGATATGAAACGCTTACTTGCGTACACATCTATTTCGCACATGGGCTTCGTGTTGCTTGCGCTTTATGCAGGTAATATCCTGACCTTCCAAGGTCTTATGATCATGATGTTGGCTCATGGTTTATCTTCTGCTGCATTGTTCATTATGTGTGGTCAAGTGTATGAGCGTTTACATACACGTGATTTACGTTTGATGGGTGGTATTCGTGGTCAATTCCAATATTTACCATTCTTCTTAATGTTCTTTATTGCAGCTTTAGTGGGTATTCCTGGTCTAGGTAACTTTATTGGTGAATTCCTGATTTTGATGGGTTCATTTGGTAAATTCCCAACATTTACGATTATTGCTGCGATTAGTTTAGTGTTTGCAGGTTTATATGGTTTGATTCTGATCCATAAAGCTTTGTTTGGTACACCAAACGAAGAGCAGAAAAAACACTATGCTACACCGTTAAAAGATTTGAATGTACGTGAAATTGGTCTTTTGCTCATTTGTGCGCTTGGTTTGGTTTGGTTAGGTATCTACCCACAAACTTTCTTGGATGTTTCAAATTCAAGTATGGCATGGATTGCAAATAGCTATATTCCTGTTCAAGAAGTCGTTGAAGCAGCTCAACAAGCTGTTTCTCAAACAAATGTGGAGATCCAATAGTCATGAACTTCACAATGTCATTTTCGGATCTCATGCCTTTGGCACCTGTCATGATCGTCGCATTAACTGCGGTCGTGGTGATGATCTTAACTGCGATCAAACGTAATCATAATTTGATTGCAACAGCATCTGTTGTTGGTTTAAACCTTGCAGCACTTGATATTTTGATTATGATGTTTGGTGGTGATTTTGCACCATCAAATGTGATGGGCATGTTTATGGTTGATCCATTTACATTGTTCTATCAATTACTTGCTATTGTTGCTGCTTTGGCATGTTGTACTTTAGCGCATGCTTATATTGAAACTTATAAAGACAATCGTGAAGAACTTTATATTTTAATGTTGATCTCTGTTGCAGGGGCAATGTTAATGGTAGCAAGTTCACACTTTGCATCGTTCTTTATTAGCTTAGAATTAATGTCAATTCCAGTATACGGTTTATTGGCATATACACATCAACGTGCAAAATCGTTGGAAGCAGGGATTAAGTATTTAGTTCTTTCTGCAACCGCTTCTGCGATGTTGTTGATGGGTATGGCATATGTTTATGCATATACAGGTTCATTATCATTCTATGATGCTGTTCCTGCATTATTCCAAGCAATTCAACAGCCAATGGTTGTGTTAGGTTTAGGTCTGATTATTTTTGCAATCGGTTTTAAACTTTCACTTGCACCATTCCACAAATGGACACCTGATGTTTATCAAGGTGCGCCAGCGCCAATCGCAACATTCTTGGCAACTGTGGCTAAAGTTGCAACAATTGGTTTATTGGTACGTTATATTTTGACTTCTGGTGCAATCTTAGTCCCATCAATTGTAACGATCATTACCATTCTTGCTGTACTTTCAATTTTGGTCGGTAACTTCCTTGCTGTGCGTCAAGTCAACTTAAAACGTATTTTAGGTTACTCTTCAATTGCACATTTTGGTTATTTATTGATTGCATTGGTAAGTACATCATATGCAAGTTTAGGCAGTGTTACTGTTTATATTGCGACCTATACATTAACAACAATTGGTGCATTTGGTGCCGTGGCATTAATGTCAAGTCCATATAACAATGTGGATGAAGCTGAATCACTTGCTGATTATCGTGGTTTGTTCTGGCGTCGTCCTGTATTAACTGCAACATTAACTGTGATGATGTTGTCACTTGCAGGTATTCCATTAACAGCTGGCTTTATTGGTAAGTTCTTGGTTGTAATGTCTGCTGTAACAGCACAACATTGGTTCTTGGCTGCTATGATTATTGTAGGTAGTGGTATTGGTTTATACTATTATTTACGTGTGATGGTTGTGATGTATATGACACCACCTGAAACTCCTCGTATTGATGCCGCTGATCATTGGGGGCAAAAAGTGGGTGGTTTGATGGTACTTGGTGCGGCTGCTTTAGTTTTAATTATTGGTGTCTATCCAGATCCATTAATTGACTTGGCACTTAAATCTGAGATTTTGTCACCAATTCATATGATGATGAGCCAACAGCAATAATTCATAAAAACGATTAGCAGTAACAAAAAAAGCCCTCAAACACTGAGGGCTTTTCTTATATCTTATATAAAAAACATTTATAATAGTGGAAATTTATTGTTCTCTTTTTAGGTGTTCTCCCGTGCCCATTCAAGAAATTCGCCATCCACTTATTCGCCATAAATTGGGTTTGTTACGTCGTGCAGATATAAGTACGAAGAATTTTCGTGAACTTGCGCAAGAAGTTACTATGTTGCTTACTTATGAAGCGACAAAAGACCTGCCTGTATGTGACCATGAAATTGATGGCTGGAATGGTAAAGTTGTTGTAGATCGTATCGTTGGTAAAAAAATTACAGTTGTCCCTATTTTACGTGCTGGTATTGGGATGTTGGATGGATTTTTAAACTTGATTCCAAGTGCTAAAGTTTCTGTGCTCGGCTTAGAACGTGACGAAGAAACACTAGAAGCACGTACATATTATAAAAAACTTGTTCCTGATGTACAAAACCGTTTAGCAATGATCATTGACCCAATGCTTGCGACAGGTTCATCTTTGGTTGCGGCTATTGATGTATTGAAAGCGAGTGGTTGTAAAGATATTCGCGTCATGGTTTTAGTTGCTGCACCTGAAGGCATTCAACGTGTGGAAACTGCACATCCAGATGTAACCATATTTACTGCTTCAATAGATGAAGGTTTAAATGAAAATGGTTATATTGTTCCGGGTCTTGGCGATGCTGGAGATAAAATCTTTGGTAGTGTGCAAAAAGATTAAAATTTAGTAGTATTAAAAGGAAGCTCTCGGGCTTCCTTTTTTATTTTAAATTATTATAAAAACTAGAGAATTCATATATGTTCTATAAGGGGATCGTGGTTCAATATGATGCTGTAGATCAGTCAGGCTGTATTGAATTAGTCAAAGACCAACGTATTGTTTATTTTCATGTATCTGATTTTCCAAACGCAGAGATACAGCCACAATTAAATGAACGGATTAAATGCTTGGTTGTTGAGAGTGAAGACAGCTTAAAAGCAAATTGTATTGTTCGTTTAGATATTAAAAATTCAGTACAAAAAGTAGATCCATATACTGAATTATTGGCTGAAATGAATAAAGCTCAATCTAAGCGATTGAGCCGAAAATCTGTTTTGACAAGATTGCGATTGCTAAATGATACGGAAATAAGACATCCTTC
>NZ_JACAIJ010000002.1:175402-224854 GCF_030325485.1 Acinetobacter sp. R933-2 | reverse complement strand
TGTGGAATCTGTGGAATCTGTGGAATCTGTGGAATCTGTGGAATCTGTGGAATCTGTGGAATCTGTGGAATCTGTGGAATCTGTGGCTTTTACGTTATTAGAACTTGAAGATCAGCAACTTAATGCTCAAGAATTACAAGCTGACCCGATGATGATTGAATGGGAGCTTGAGAAAAATGAAGAGCAACAACCTACAAATATAACACCTGAAGTTGTTGAATCTACTGATGTTAGTGTGCAAGAAATTCATGAAAGCCAAAATGAGGAACTTGAAACCTCTTTTAATATGATCAATGATGTTGAGGAAGCTAAATCAGAAGATCATTCTTTTTTAGCTACAGTGCCTTTACTTGAATTAGATCAAAATCAGTTGCAACAGCAGGAAACGAGTGAAACACTGCAAATTGATCATGAAAATGACTCAACTCTCATCGAAACTGCGATTTCATCTGATATTTTTACTTTGGATCAAACACAAGATGAAATTGCTCAACAAAAAAATCAGCAACAATCGGTTGTTTATGCAGATAATTCAGCAGATTTACTTGAGCCACTCAGTCAAGAACATCAAAAGATAGATATAGAAGAACAACAAACATGTGATATTTCCGAAAAAATAGATTTAGTGATAACAGAACATCAAATATTCACAGAACCAGAAGATTTAATTGAACAAAAAAATAGCATTCCAGTATTGCCTGAATCTCAAGATATTGAAGAAAAGTATAGTAATTTTTCATTAAATAAAGCGATTAATTTGCATGATCAATCAAGTGAAGATAAAGAGCAAAAACAGGAACATTTAGAAGAAAATGATCAAAAAATATCATCTACATCACAAAGCTCCCAAGCATTGGTGGCTCATGAAAAAGTAGAGCAAGATTCACTTTTAGCAACTGAACCCGTAGATTCAAAAGTGGAGTTTCAAGAAGAGCGAGAAGGATCCAGTTTTAAAGAAAATTCGATGTATTTAAATTTAAAAACACAAATATTATATGGAAAATGGAAACCCGTAAAAGAAAAGAAAGAGCATAAATTTTATATTAATCCATTATATGTGATTGGTGTGATTATTTTGTTATTAGGTACAAATGTTGCCTATCTAGCTTATGGTAAATATAAGAAGTATCAGCAAGAACAAGAGGTTAAGCTACATTTGTATAAATTGGAACAAGAAAAGAAAAATGCTGCACAAAAAAATGCTGCTTTAAGGAAGTAATATTTTGGCAAAGTCTTTTAAATAAAAACCGTGTACTTGAAGCCACGGTTTTTATATTGAGCATGCTTATGATCGTAAGATTTTTATTTACCTGTTTGATTTTCGCAAAACTGTAAAAAAGAACGTAAACCAGGACCTTGGTATTTTTGTCGGTGTACGAGCATATAGAGTGGGCGTGTTAATGTCCAAAATGGAGTATCTAAGACAACGAGCTGTTGTTTTTCTAATAACGGATCAATCGCTAATTTAGAAATACATGATACACCTAAACCACCTGCTACAATTTTTAGAATAGCTTCATTATGCCCAAGCGTTAAACGTATATTGGCATCAGGAATATCTTGTAAGATGGCATTATCGAAGACTTCACGTGTACCTGAGCCTTCTTCACGTAAAATCCATTCTACATGATAAAAATCTTCAGGCGTTAATGGTCGCTTTAACTGAGCTAAAGGATGGCTAGGAGCACAACATACAGCTAATTCATCATCACGCCAGTGAATACATTGTAATTGTGGTAAATGACAAGAACCTTCGATCATAGCTAAATCAAGTTGGAATTGATTTACTGCTTCAATCATTTGGCGAGTATTACCCACTTGTAACTGTAAATGAGCTTGTGGGCGAATTTGTAAAAAATCAGCCATTAAATCTGGCATCAAGTAGTCACTGATGGTGAGCGTTGCCCCAATACGTAAATCTATACTTTGGAATTCACCTTTTGCAGCTTGCTCAAAAGCTTCGCAACGACCTAAAATTTCAAGTGCTTGCGGAAGAAGAAAACGACCTAAATCATTTAATTGTAATCTTTTTCCAAGACGGTCAAATAGGGGAGCTCCGAGTCCGTCCTCTAAATCTGCCAAAGCCATGCTTGCAGCACTTTGAGTCAATCGAACTGCATCGCTGGCTTTGGTCACAGTGCCTTCTTGAGCGACTGCTACGAAAACAGCCAATTGGCGTAAAGTCATGCGCATGTAGATAGCCTTAACATTAAACGTCTTTCATATAAACTTTAGACCTTTTAATTTTCTCTTTTTAGAGGAAAAAAAGGAGGAGGATGAAAGAGGTCTATTTAAAATAAATATTAATAAATTATGTTGACATGCTACCATGAGCATAGTCATTCATGCCACGTTCAAATCATGTCAATTGAAAAATTTAGCGTAGAAAAGGTTTTATCTGTACACCGTTGGACCAATACCTTATTTAGTTTTACCATGACAAGACCTGCTCATTTCAAATTTACCGCAGGGCAGTTTGCCCGTATTGGGTTAAAAGTTGGAGATGATCTTGTTGTACGAGCATATTCTGTTGTTTCTTCGCCTTTTGATGAAACCTTAGAATTTTTTTCTATTGTTGTGCCAGATGGTGCTTTTACCTCAAATTTACAGCATCTCGAAGTTGGGGATGAATTATATTTAGAAAAAGTTCCTTATGGTTTTTTAACCTTAGCACGTTATCAATTACCATTACCCAAAGATTTATGGTTATTAGGAACAGGAACAGGCTTAGCTCCATTTATTTCAATGTTACAAGACTTTGAAACTTGGTCAAAATATCAGTCAATTACCTTGGTATATAGTGTGCGTACAGCATCTGAACTTGCTTATGTAACACGTATTGAGGAAATTGTACAAACCTTTGGTGAAGGACATACAGGTTTTAAGTTTGTACCTATTATTACCCGTGACCCACAGGCAACTTTACATGATCGCTTACCGATTTTAATTGAAAATGGTGAATTAGAAAAAACGGTTGGTTTAGCATTAAATCCTGAAACAACACATGTGATGTTATGTGGAAATCCACAGATGGTTGATGATACTAAAGATGCTTTAAAAGCACGTGGTTTAACCATGAATCGTCGTGGTGAAGGAAATATTGCAGTAGAAAATTACTGGTAAGTTGTTTCAGCATCAACATTTTTGATTAAAAAAATCCTCTATTGATTAGAGGATTTTTCTTAATGAACAAACATATCCATAAATTCACGTAGCTCATAAATTGCTGAGTCTAGATCTGTGCTGAGCCATGTTGGTTCAAAAAAACCTGAGTAAAACTCAAGGCGCTCTGACGGGACAATAATTCGAATCGGACATTCTTCTTCAACTAAGCGCCAAGGAATAATGGGAACTTCTTGATCTAAAAAAGGTTCAATATTTCGAATATCTATAATCATCGCATTAATACAGTCAGGAAAAGGCATGACTGACAATTCTTCTGTGCGACGACGAAAATACTCAAGGTCTCCCCATTTTAAAACATCACTAGGTTTATTGAATTCGATAATTCCAATGAAATGTTCATCACGAGTGGTATGCAAAAAGCATTGATGAGTGACATCTGTGTCTAAATCGAGTGAGACACTTTGCCGTTGATAAGCCATATTTTCCATAGCCCAATAAGAGGGTCGATATTATAGCTCAAATTAACTGCAAAAATTTTTAATTTCAAAATTTCATGATTGTCTCTATTTCATTCTCTCTATTTAAAAATAACAGTTATTAGTGTGGTTAAATAATAAGCAAGACTAACTTACTAAGATATAAAATTTTTTACACAATACTACAATAGAGCTTGTTAGTATAAAAAAACACCAATCACGTTAATAAGGGGGAGAAAACCATGGTTCATGATTTTACTAAGCCACCCCATGTCGAGGGTGCAGAGGAAAAACAACAAAAAAGACGTTTACCCGTCTATATATTGATAATTGTTGGTATTTTTCTGGCAGCTCTGATTTTTTATATGTTTGCAGATATGAATCCTAAATCGGGAGAAATTCCTGCAAATCAGTCCATTCCTGCTGTAAGTGAACACGATTCAAATCGACAGCAAGATACTATTGCAACAGCAACCGATGAAACAGCAGAAGCAACTGCAACTGGAGCACGTGATTCTCAATAGAGTCACGTGGGTTTTATGTTGAGATGAAAAGATTTTTCATTTCAACATAAGCCAATATGTTGTTTAAGCATACATCTAAAAGTATCTGATATATAAATCATTTTCATATATCTTAAATATTTTAGTCAGAAACATGACATAAAAAGATGACGCTATTCACAAGAAAATCATGATCTAAAACGAGCAAGATGAATAGAGGACATAACAATGAATGAATATCTAGGTTCGCGTGGTGGTCGTTTTGATGCCATGTATTATTGGGAACAATTCCAACCCATTATTGCTGCAATTGTAATTTTGTTGGTGGGTTGGATACTTGCGCTAATTATTGCAGCAGGAATTAAGAAAATACTGACTAAATTAGGCACAAATCAAAAATTGTCTAATGCAACAGGACATCGCTCAAATATTGAAAATATAGTATCCAGAGTTGTTTTTTGGGTGGTCATGGTTATTGCCGTGATTGGTGCATTAAATGTACTGAATTTGAGTAGTATCAGCAGTCCTTTTAGCAACATGATTCAGCAATTCCTGTTGTTTATTCCTCAGCTTCTTGCTGCTATTGCAATTGGTTTTATTGGATGGATTGTGGCAAATTTGGTCAAAGTTGGGCTTAAAAACTTATTAGACCGCACACAACTTGATGAAAAACTAAGTGCAGAAGTTGGCGTAAGTCCAATTAGTCATAATATCGCAGATATTGTTTACTGGCTGATTTTACTCTTATTTTTACCAATCGTATTGTCTATTTTAGGTTTGCAAGGGCTATTAATACCTGTGCAAAATATGTTGAATGAGGCAATATCTTATTTACCAAATATCTTCATTGCTGGTGTGATTATTTTCGTGGGTTATATTTTAGCGAAAATTGTCCGTGGTATTGTTGAAGGCTTAAGTAATAGTTTAAATTTACAAGCGCAAGCAGAAAAAGTCGGTTTATTTAAAAATTCAGAGCAAGGTTTACCGAAGTTTTTAGGCTCTTTTGTCTTTGCTGTGGTCATGATCACTTCATTGATTATTGCGTTTGAAGCGTTGGGAATTCAAGCAATTTCGCAACCTGCAACAGCTATGCTTGCTGAAATCATGTTTGCGATTCCACATATTATTGCAGCAGGGCTGATTTTAATCGTTGCTTATGTCGTTTCACGTTTTGTTGGACGTTTAGTAGCTGAACTGATTGCAGGTACAGGCGTTGACCAAATCCCCGCTAAACTTGATATACAGCGCTTTTTAGGGGAAACCAAAGTTTCGTGTGTTGTGGGTTATCTGATTGTATTCTTTACGATGCTTTTTGCTGTATCAGAAGCAGCAAACCGTTTAGGGTTTGACCAAATTAGTGACCTTATTGCGATGTTTATCCAGTTTGGTGCTGACATTTTACTGGGTGCTGTGATTCTTGTGATCGGTTTCTGGCTTGCAAATGTTGTTGCAAATGTGGTGCAGCGTGGTGAATATAATAGTTCGCGTTGGCTAGGAAATTTAGTTCGTGTACTGATCATGGGCTTGGTGATTGCAATGGGACTTCGAGCAATGGGTATTGCTGATTCTATTGTGAATTTAGCATTTGGTTTAACTTTAGGTGCTGTTGCTGTTGCCTTTGCACTTGCTTTTGGTTTAGGTGGGCGTCAACCAGCAGAACGTGTATTGACAGACCTCATTGATAAAGCTAAAAAAGAAGGAAATCAACCCAATCCTTTAGCACAGAAAGCTGCGGAAAATGAGCATTCTGGATTAGTGACAGCAGATCAGGTGACTGCAGACTCTCCAATCGTTGAATCTGAATATCAAGCTCCTTTAGATCAGACATTTGATACAAAAACCGATCATCCGTTAAAAGATGACCCGAAATAACCTGTAATTTATGATAAAGATCGATCAGGATTTACTGGTCGATCTTTTTTATTTAAATAATGAAAACATGAATGAGGAGAACCCATATGACAAAAAAGCAACCCAATAAGTTTATAGCTCCTATAGTGATTGCAGGTATTACCATTGGATTTTTAGCCAGTGCTTATAAATTTGTTTTTGCAAAGCCAAAATCAGCAACAAAGCCAGATTTGGCAGCGCAAAAAGAGCTTTCTACAGAAACAGTAGAGCAAAATAGCTCAGATCATCAAACTCAGTAGTAAAATCGTGGGCTCATCTGCTTATGTAAAATGATTAAACATATTCAGACGCGGCATGTGCAGATGCCCATGCCCATTGAAAATTAAAACCGCCTAAATGTCCTGTGACATCTAAAATTTCACCAATAAAAAATAAGCCTTTTTGTTTCTTACTTTCCATTGTCTTAGATGAAACCTCTGTGGTATCTACACCACCAAGAGTGACTTCAGCCGTACGATAACCTTCAGTTCCAGAAGGTTTGACTTCAAATTGATGCAGTTTTTGCGCAATATTTTCCAGTTTTTCATCACTGAGCTGAGCAATTGCAGTTTCAGCGAATTCTGCCCAGATTAAGCTTTGTAATTCTAAAACAACACTTTTTGGCAGTAGTTCACTCAGCAAGGTACGAATGAGAACTTTTGGTTGACTTTGTTTCTTGGCTTTAAAAAATTCAAAAAGTTCTTTTGATGGTAAAAAGTCGATTTTGAAACTTTGCCCAACATCCCAATAATTCGATAACTGCAAAGAAGTTGGACCACTCAAACCACGATGGGTAAATAACAAAGCTTCGGTAAAACTGTTTAATTCATTGGATAAGGTTGCTTCAACGGCATTGCCACTGAGGCGAGTTGTGACTTCTTTAAACTGGTCTGAAAATGTAAATGGCACTAATCCTGCACGAGTGGGGTAGATATGGTGTCCAAATTGTTTGGCTATTTTATAGCCAATATCTGAACCACCTAAAGTTGGAATCGACAAACCGCCTGACGCGACCACAACCGATGTTGCCTCAAAGTAGCCAAGATTGGTTGCCACTTGAAAATGTTGTTCATCGATTGCAGTGACTGCTTTGACTTCACAACTGGTTTTGATGTCAACCAATTGAGTTTTTTCACACTCATTGAGTAGCATCGCTAAAATTTCTTTAGCACCATTTAAAGTAAACAATTGCCCATGTTTGCGCTCTTCATAGTCAATGCCATATTCACAGACCATTCCTATAAAGTCCCAATTGGTATAGCGCGTTAAGGCTGAAATAACAAAATGGGGATTATGCGAAATGAAGTTTTCAGGCTCTACATAAAGGTTGGTAAAGTTACATTTTCCACCGCCAGACATCAGGATTTTTTTACCGATTTTATTGGCTTTTTCCATGACCAAGACTTTACGACCACGTGCAGCCGCTTTTGCTGCTAGCATTAAACCAGAAGCACCAGCACCGAGAACAATGACATCGTATTGATTTGTAGACATGGGAAACTCGCGAGGAAGGAAAGCAGGGCATTATAGACAAAATGAGATGAAAATTCAGGTACTATAAGCAAGTAACTGTAATTTAAATCGGTAAAGAAAAATTAAAAAATTGTATTTTGTAAGACAGCTTAAATGAAACTTAAAAAAAGAAATAGAGTATAAATAATAGACATAAATAGAGGTAATAAAATGAATAATTTAACAAAAACTGAAACCGAAATCGCAGCTTTAAAACAATATAATCAAATCACTTATATTTTATGTCTTGCAGGTTATCTCGTTGGTTTTACATGGCTTATTGCAATTATTATGAACTATGTGAAACGTGATGATATGCGTGGTACATGGTTAGAAAGCCATGTTAATTATCAAATTAAAACTTTTTGGATTAGTTTTGTCGGCTATATCGTTGGTGCGCTTTTAGCGATTGTAGTGATTGGATTTGTTATTCTATTGGCAGTTTTTATTTGGGATGCTTATCGTCTCATTAAAGGTCTGATCGCATTAAATGATAATAAACTGGTATAAAGCTATAATCATAGACAGTTTGGGTTATGGGGTTGCGGTGTTTAAGCGACCTTGTAATCCACCGCTATGAATCACTAAAATTCGTGTGTTTTCTTCAAAATATTCTTTTTTAATCAGATCTAAAATTCCAAACAGCATTTTTCCTGTATAAATATGTTCAAGCGGAATTTGATGTTTTTGTTCAAATTTTCCAATAAACTGGAGTAATTCAATAGTCGTTTTTGCATAACCACTACAACAATAGGCATCCGTAATTTCCCAGTTTTTTTTATGAGTTTTTAAAGCAACTTCCTTTGCTAGAAAATCACCTTTTAATGCAGAAAAGCCTAAAATTTGTTGATGTTCTGCACTTGCTTCAATTAAGCCTGTAATTGTGCCACCTGTGCCAACAGCACAACAAATCACATCATAATCTTGCAGATCATGCCCAGAGAGGATCTCAACACAGCCTTGAATCGCAAGATCATTGCTTCCACCTTCAGGAATAATATAGCTCTCAGGATAAGTTTGTTTTAATGCTTGTATAAATTCCTCTGTCTCTTTTAATCTGTATTTTTCACGTGAAACGAACTCAAGCTGCATACCAAAATGTTGTGCGGTGGAAAGTGTATGATTGAGAGGACGGGTCGCGAGTTCTTCCCCACGAATGATTCCTATACTTTGAAACCCAAATAAATGTGCAGCATATGCCGTTGCAGCAATATGATTGGAATAGGCTCCACCAAAAGTGATGATGTGTTTACAGCCTCGTGCCTGAGCTTCTAGAAAGTTATATTTGAGTTTAAAAAACTTATTGCCTGAAATTTTTGGATGAATCTGGTCAAGACGTTTTATGGTCACATGTACAGGTGCTTTTAGGTCAAGCTTCTGATATTGAACAGTTTCGGCAATACGATCAAACATTGGATAATTTTAAATACAAGGATTGATACGTATTGTACCTAAACTGATTTGATATTGGATTAATTGTGACTGGTATCTACCGAGGTAACAACAGACATCCCAGGTCTTAAAAACTCAAGTCCTTTTTGATTTGGGTCAATGGCAATCCGTACAGAGATCCGTTGCACCACTTTGGTAAAATTGCCTGTGGTATTGTCAGGTTTGAGTACACTAAATTCTGCACCCGCCGCAGGTGATATTTGTTCAACTCGTCCAGTAAATTTTTGATGTTTCATCGCATCAACAGTGAAAGAGGCTTTTTGCCCAATTTTCATGTCTGCAATTTGAGTTTCTTTAAAGTTTGCAATTACCCAAGTTTGCTTTGGAATGAGATACATCAGTTGTGTACCTGCTGCTACATATTGTCCAACACGGGGCGTAACTTCACCTAATTGTCCATCCATAGGCGCAGCGATGACGCTATAATCTTTGGTCGTTACTGCTTGATCAAACTGTGCCTTGGCATTGGTCACTTGAGCTTTTAAACCTGACTCAGCCACTTGCGCAGTTTTTAATGCTTCTTGTGCTACAAGAACATTGGCTTCAGCTTGTTTGAGTAGAGCTAAATTATTTTTTGCATCTGCTGCGGCTTTATCTTGTTCTGTTTTTGAGGTTGCACCACTATTTCCTAATTGTTGATAGCGATTTAACTGTGCATTTGAAAGTTCGTAGCTAGCACGTGCTTGATCAACTTTGGCTTGTGTAGCAACAATATCAGCTTTACGTTGCTCAATCGCTTGAGTTTGATTGGCTAAAGTTGTATTGGCTTGATCGACACCAGATTCAGCTTGAGTGATTTTTTGATCATAGGTCGTCGTATCAATATGCATTAAAACTTGACCTTTTTTCACATGGTCAAAGTCAGTCACCATGACATCTTTGACATAACCATTGATCTGTGAAGAAAGAACAGTTGTTTTACCTTTGACATAACTATTTTCGGTAGATTGCAGCGTATTTTGAAAAGGTCCAATTTGCCAAGCCCACATCATCAGGCTAATGCCAAGTAATAAAACCAAGAACATGAAAACCAAAGTACGTTTCGCCGTTGGAATTAACTTACTGGATGGCGGCGGAGCAAGTGGTGTAATTGGCGTTGGTGTAGGTTCTGTTTTTGGTTCTGATGGTTTTGAATCTTGTGACATAGGATCATCTCAAATTTTTAATACATAAAGTAACTAGCCATGATTGTGTTGAACGTGCGTATTAAATGAGGCTAACTTGAATTCATCATCTGCTGTTTTCTAATTTGATATTTTGCCCAAAAAATATTCAACATACTCCAAATAAATAAAATAATCGCAAAAATGCCATTCATTGCAATAACATCATTGTAGGCACGAACCTGTGCCTCTTTGGTTACCCCTTGATTGAGGTTTTGCAGTGCTTGATTCTGTTGTAAATGCTGATCTAAAGTATATTTACTGGCACTTTGTTGGTAAGTGTGAATACGTTGATATACGATTGGGTCAGTTGGAGACAGGTCACTAATAATTTCAGCGCGGTAATTTTGGGTGCGAACTTGCTGATAGGTAGAAAAGAATGAATTACCCAGTAAACCACCAAAACTTTGGGTTGCCGAAAATAAAACCACAAAAGTGACCATGTGTGATGGACCTTTTTGCAAGGCTTGAATAATGCCCGTAAGTAATAACGGACCAATAAACATACCACTGGCAAAACCGACAATAAATTGACTACGGTAAAAATTTTCAGGTCGAACATCACTAGTAAGATGATAATCAAGCGTACACGCAAATAAAATCAATACCACAGCACCAGCCAAATGCCATGGAATGCGCTCGCGTTTAAAGGTGACGGCACTAAAGATTGTCCCAGATGCAATTCCTAAAAGTATCACAACATACAAAGAAACAAATTGGTCTGGTCCCATTCCCATCGTTTTGAGAAAATTGACTGCGGCATAACTTTGTTCTGACATCAGCAAACGAATTGCCAATGCCCCAAAGATAAATTTCAACGTCGTTGCCGAACCTAACCAACGCGTAATCAATAATGGATTGACCCGATAATGCTCATAGGTAAGCCCAAGAATAATTAAGCTAAAACCTGCAATGAGTGCGTAGCCCAACCATTTCGCTTCAAACCACCATAAAATAGGACCTTGTGTGAGGACAATACAAATGAGGGCAAAACCGGGAGCAAGAAGTGCAAAAGTAAAAAAATCCTGCTTTTCAAACACAGCAATACGTAAGCTGCGAGGAAGTTTCAGAGAAACCACCATTGCTAAACAACAAAGTGCTAAACCCAGCTCAAAAGTATATAAAATTGACCAGTCATTTACATCGACAATATAAGGCGAAATGATCCAAGCTAAAGGAATACCAAGCTGTTGAAAACCTAATGCCAAATAAATACCACGTCCAAAATTAGCGCGTTTAAAGGCTTGCATAATATAATACATGCCCAGTGAACTGAGTGGTGCAGCCACTAAGCCACTGATAATACGGACTAATAATGCCATTTCAAAGGTTTGTACAAAAATATGTAAAATGAGCACACAGATAAACAGGACTAAACCAATTTCTGAAAATAGTCTTAAACCATATTGCTGCCTTGCTTTAAATAACAATAAATTTGAACTGATATTTGCCATGACATAGGCTGCTGGAATCCAAGCTGCTTCAGCAGGAGTCAGTGAATATTCACCTTGAATTAATGGCAAGTTAGCTGTAATAAAACCATTGCTTAGACTACCTGAGATAGCCACCACTAGACCGATAAAAAAATAAATCAGTTTTTTGGGCGTAGAGTGAGCGATTGCAGCAGGCGAGCCCGGCAAAGTAGGACGTTCTTCGGGTGTCCAATCTGGTGCAGGTTCAAGGAGGCGTGGTGTTTTATCCATTTTTAACTACGCTTTCATACCATCGATGAGTAAGTCAACTGCGCGCGTTGCTAAAGCAACTTGTTCCGCATCAGTCATACCTTGAAATGCGGCTCTTAAAATCCCTGTAATCAAGGCATAATCTTTCGTTGTTAAATCTGCACGGCAAATTTGATGAGTGATCGCTTGATCAATCAAGGGTTGTAAAATAGCATCACGACGTAAATAAATATCTACCATGATCGGGTCATCACGATCAATCACGCGCCAATATTCCATTAATGCGGTGAGAAGTGGAAGATTATCGACATGACTGCGTATCAGTCGAATCATGCCATCTGGATATTGTGCATAATCTTTTGCTTTTGCTTCTAAACGCGTTAAAGCTTGTTCCATCAGGGCGATCACCAGTTCACGACGATCTTTAAAATTTCGATAAAATGTTGCGCGTCCAACACCTGCTTCACTGATAACTAACTGTAAGGGTGCACGTATGCCTTGTTGGCGAAATATTTTAAGCGCAGCAGAAAGTAAGTCTTCACGGTTTTGTGCAGCAAGTTGTTGGCGTTTACGCATGATATGAAAGCAAAATAGGACTTAATAATATTTAACGGACATTTTTGTCCGTTGTAAAATCCTGCGTTGTTGATTTTTTGTAATCTGCCATATTCTTTGTATAAATCTCGCTAAAATATCCAAACCATCACGCTATCATTCATCTTGATAGAGGACTGATAAAAAATAATGTTTTTTAATATGAAGAATAAAGGTTAATGCAAAATATTTTAAAAAAAATTAAACCAAGTTTTGTGATGATCTTGTGTACCCTGATTTTATTCAGTGGATGTGAAAAGTCTGAACAGAAAAAAACACCAGAAAATAAAAATAAAGATCCACTGATGCAGCAATTTGAACAGTGGAAATCTCAACAAGACCCAAAGTTGTTAAATGAATACTATCAATTTATGACACAGTATTTAAAACATCCACCGAGTTTGATGGAGCTGACAACGACAAGAAACTATATGCCTGAGCAATGTTATTCCAAGCGTTTTGCGATACCTCCCAAAAAGTATTGGGAAAATGTAGTCGGAAGTTTAAAACTGGTTGAAAAACTCAATCAAAATGACTTTTATCAGCATTATACCATCACTGCAATTTATCGTAACCCAGAACTCAATCAATGTGTAAAAGGCGCTTCACGTAGTAAACATTTATATAATTATGCAGTCGATTTTCATGTGCTAGCACCCAAAGAGACAGATCAAAAAGCACGTGAGGGATTGGTCAAAAAAATGTGTCAGTTTTGGCAGAAGGAAGGGGAAATTTTTAAAATGGGTTTAGGTGTTTATGGAAATAATCGCTATCATATTGATACGCAAGGATATCGTACATGGGGTAAAGACTATAAATCGAGTAGTTCACCATGTTTGAAGACAACGAAGTAGAGCAACATGACATTCAATTCTTATTTAAAAATTTTACTGTTTTCAACAATTGCATTGCTGAGCATGTCCAGTTATGCGAATGATGATGAAGCTGATTTAAAAGATAAAACTCTCGGTTCAGCAGGAAAAATTAAAATCAAACGAGAACGCTGTAACCGTGACAATGGTGAATGTGATTTTGTGCTTTATGATGCAAAAAATAAAAAGCAAACGCTTCTAAAACAATGGAATAAAACCGCAGTTGTGTATCAGTTTACACCCAATTTAATGGGTTTTATGATTGGTGCAACAGGCACAGATCATAATTTGATGGTGGTTAATGATCAAAACCAACAGAGAAATTATGGTAGTTTTTTGGCAATCAATCAAAATAAAACATGTATTGTAACTTATGAATCAAATATGAAAAATATGCCTGAATCACTTGTGTTCTATAGCGTACCAGACTTTCGAGTTCGCCAGGTGATCAATCAGAAAGTACCTCAATTTAATCAATTCTCTTATCCAATGAATCAAGGTTTTGAAGATGATGGCAGTTATGCTTTTAGCTATATCGCAAAATTTGATGGTGAAATGGACATGCAAAGTGTGGTCATTCAAAACCCATGTCAGTCGAATTATCGGATTATTATGAATTAAGTTTAAATGTTTATTTACGTGAATTATTTTAGAGAATACCTAATATTGAGATGAAATAAATCGTCGCAAAATAATGCTGTTTTTTTAGGCAAAGCTGTTATGCTAAAAAGAATAAAAATAATGAAGAGGATATGCCATGAAATTTTTTTGCATAGGTCTCAGTCTCATCATATTGGGTACATTGGTAGGATGTGACCACAGTAAGCCTAAGCCCACGACGACAGAAGTTCGTACCATGATCATTGGTGGTATGCCTGTACATGAAAGAGATTATCGCTTAACAGCTCAAGATCATTTAGGAAATACAGTTGAGTAAAATATTGAACTTTGTTTAAAGTATTCGATTTCTTTTTTGATCTGATCAGTTAGAATGCCTGCAAACTTTGTTTAGGTATATATTGTGGAATCTTTATTGATTTTAGGCTCAATTGCTTTAGCGTTAATGCTCGGTGCAATCAGCCCAGGTCCTACATTTATTTATGTAGCGAAAAATTCAATTGCGATTTCACGTAAACACGGTTTGTTTACGGCTTTGGGAACGGGTACAGGTGCGGCATTATTTGGCTTTCTGGCTGTCATGGGCTTACAGGCTGTTTTGTTGGCAGTGCCTTCAGCATATTTAGTTTTGAAAATCTGTGGTGGTCTATATTTGCTTTGGCTTGCCTATAAAATTATTAAACATGCTAAAGACCCAATGGAACAAGCTGATGGGGAAACTCAGGTGATGAGTTATGCTCAAGCATATCGTTTGGGATTTATTACTCAAATGAGTAATCCGAAAATTGCCATTATTTTTGCCAGTGTTTTTACTGCACTTTTACCAAAAGAAATACCAAGTTATTTTTATGCAGTTTTACCGATGTTGTGCTTTTTTATTGATGCAGGTTGGTATTCGCTGGTGGCTGTTGCGTTGTCTGCGGAAAAGCCACGCCGTGTCTATTTGAAGTTTAAGAAGGTGTTTGACCGTGTTGCAGGTGGGGTGATGACGGTGCTTGGTTTGAAGCTGATTTTTGGGATGAAATAATTAAAAAACTCATTTATATTTGTCTAGAAAATATTAAATGAATTAAATACTTATGAGTGAAAATCAATATTTAGGAAAACCTTTAGCTTATCTTGATCAAAATATATTAGATTTATTGGTTAAAAAATTCAATCACGACCATGAAATATACTCTTATTTTAAAGAAAATTTTCAGGTTGTATATTCTGATGCAACTCTTGGTGAAATTTACAAAGCATTTCTTAACTCCAAAAATGAAAAGAATATTGAAAAATATTTAAACGTTCTTGAATGGTTAGATGCAAATCATATTCGGATAGCTTACAACAGAAATTTTGAATTTCTTAATAAATGCGTCATTTCAACATTTCCTGTTAAAGAATGGTTTAATAGATATATTGAAAATAAAACAGAATGGGGATTTTTGGATTCCCATATCTATAATCAATTTCTATTAAGCTATCAAAAAAATCTAAATATTAATGAAATAAAGCAAGAAGCACTGTTAGCTTATGAAAATAATTTAAAAATAATGGAGAATAATAAAAATGACTTAAGCAATCATCCTCTATTTAAAGAGACATCAGAGGCTATGTATCAGCATGTTAATGAGCAAAAAAAAGTATATGAGCAAAATGTAGAGTTTATGCTTTCAAAAATTATGGAACTTGCAGAAAATGATAAAATAACTGAAGTTTTTCGAAATGAAATAGATATTTTTCCAAAGCATTTGAACAATATTGAGATGCCAAATGTGGTACAAAAGATTTGGAATCTATATAAAGATAAAGAAGCGTATAAAAATTTTGGTTTAGATGATTTTTGGAACTTTAAAATCATTGAAAGCATGAAAGAAAGGAAACTTTACAATTACGAAAAAGTAAACATTATGTATAACATGATGAACTTTATAGGCTTCCATCAAGATACAAAATTAGATCAAATCAATGGTGTACAGCGTGCAATGAGTGATTTTACACATGCGCAGATGGCCTCATTTTGTCATTTTTTCTTTACACATGATAAAAATCTAAGAAGAAAAATTGAGGCAATTTATGAGTATTTAGATATCCCCACCAGAATAGGTAACATTAATATTATTCAAGAAGAGTCTTAGCTTTTAACTTCTTTATTTAATGATAAAAAATCAATAAAAAAGCCCCTACATCAGTAGAGGCTTTCATTGAAAAATTTAGGTTTAAGAAACTTTATCACCTGCTTTAGCACCGCTTTCAGGTGAAATCACCCAAACACCTTCGCCATTGCCCGCAGCGAGCACCATACCATTTGAAATACCAAAACGCATTTTACGCGGTGCAAGGTTAGCGACCATCACCACCAATTTGCCTTTTAAGTCTTCAGGTTGGTAGAACTCACGAATACCACTAAACACATTACGTGGTTCAGCTTCACCAACATTTAAAGTCAATTGAAGAAGTTTGTCTGAACCTTCAACGTGTGCTGCATCCAAAACTTCAGCAACACGAAGATCAATTTTCATAAAATCTTCAATGCCAATGATCTCTGCCTCACCCACTTTAGGCTCAGGTTTTTTCTCAACTTTCTTTTCTTTTTTCTTCTCAACTTTTGCAGGTTCAGCCGCAGCCGCCAAAGAATCTTTAGAAGCATCGACCATCGCAGCAACCGCTTTAGGATCTACACGTTGCATCAACGGTTGGAACAAAGCAATTTCATGATCAAGTAAAGCCGTTTTGCTTGATACAAAATCAAAAGACTCAAGTTTTAAGAAGTCCTGAACTTGACTCGCCAAAGTTGGAAGTACAGGCGCAAGATATACCGCTAATTGACGGAACAGGTTAATCCCAACAGAACACACATCATGAACTTGCTGTTCTTCGCCTTCAATTTTGGCTAAAGCCCAAGGTTTTTTCTCATCAATATATTGATTGGCTTTATCTGCAAGTGCCATGATTTCACGGATTGCAGTAGAGAACTCACGAGCTTCATAGGCTTTGGCAATCGAATCACCTGCATCAATAAAGCTTTGAACGAGTTCAGGTTCTGCACATGTCACAGACAATTTATTGTCAAACTTGGTGTTAATGAATTTTGCACAACGGCTCGCAATATTCACCACTTTACCGACTAAGTCAGAATTCACTTTTTGTACGAAATCATCAAGATTCAAGTCAGAATCTTCAACTTTATCAGACAGTTTAGAGGCAAAGTAATAACGTAAATATTCAGGATTCAAATGCTGTAAATAGGTTTCAGCTTTGATGAACGTACCGCGAGATTTAGACATTTTTTGACCATTTACAGTCAAGAAACCATTCACAAATAAGCCTGATGGCGTACGGTAGTTTGCACCTTCAAGCATCGCAGGCCAAAACAGCGCATGGAAATACACGATGTCTTTACCAATGAAGTGATAAACTTCATTTTGAGAATCTTTTTTCCAATAATCGTCAAAGTTTAAGTCAGGACGTTTGGTTTTGACATAGTTTTCAAAACTTGACATATAGCCAATTGGCGCATCGACCCAAACATAGAAATATTTGTTTGGTGCATCAGGAATTTCAAAACCGAAATAAGGTGCATCACGGGAAATATCCCAATCATTCAAGCCATTATCAAACCATTCGTCTAACTTGTTGGCAATTGAAACAGGTAAACGACCTTCATCACGTGTCCATTTCTGCAAATATTCCGCAAAGTTAGGCAGTTTAAAGAAGTAGTGATCAGATGATTTTTCTACAGGGGTTGCACCGCTCAAAGTTGAACGTGGATTTAATAATTCTGTTGCATTATAGGTTGTACCGCAAACTTCACATGAGTCGCCATACTGATCTTCCGCTTTACATTTCGGGCATGTACCTTTAATGAAACGGTCAGACAGGAACATACTTTTTTCAGGGTCAAACAACTGAGTGACAGGACGAATTGCGATATTGCCTGCTTCACGGTTTTTAATATAAATTTCTTCTGAACGGGCTTTATTTTCGTCACTATTGGTTGAATCATAGTGATCAAAATGCACACCAAAACCGTCAAAATCACGGATATGCTCTTTTTGAACATTGGCAATTTGCGCTTCAGGTGTGATGCCATTGGCTTCAGCACGTAGCATGATCGCTGTACCGTGTGCATCATCCGCGCAGACATAAGTCACATTATGACCCATTGCACGCATGGCACGAACCCAGATATCTGCTTGGATGTAACCGAGTAAATGACCCATATGAATAGGACCATTTGCGTATGGAAGGGCGTTAGTGACTAAAATATTTCGCACGGATATAACTCTCTTTCTCAAAGTTAATGCAAGGGCAATGATTTTAGCTTAATTGCGATCAAGATGCATGACAGAATCTGTGAAATATTTTCATATGTAGATTTTATGCAATTTCCTCATTTTCAATGATTCATTCAGCTAGAATAGCTTTGTTTCTTTCCCAAACTGTAATTGCCAAGAGTGACAGCCCGATGATGCATGATAACGATTTTGATATTGATCCTTATGACGATGAGTTTGATCGTGAAGTCACCCGTATTCCGCAAAATAAAGGCAGTCAACAACTTGAGAAAAATGTCTTAAAAGAAGCACAGATTTACCTTGAAGATATTTCGGAAGATGAGCATTCATTTTTAATCAAAACCTTGCATCAACTTGCTAAAGAAGAATCATACTTCAATGTCTTTGCCGATGAATTGAATCAGCCTATCGGGGAAAAATTTGCCAATGATGCATTGAATTTATTACATTTTTGGAAACTCATTCATGATGTGGAAGAGGTTAAAACTTTTAATTTTTTGGATGTGATCAACGGAGAATTTTTTCAATCTGAAATGTTGAAAGCCTTTGATGAATTGGAAATAGGCGATCAGAAAGCACAGTATCGTGAAGTTTTACAGCAAAGTTTTAAGCTGTATGAAGCTCAGTTTTATGCAGGATGTGTGCCTTTACTTTATGCACTTTTGGAAGGTTTGCTGACTGCTGTATTGCTTCAACATGGTTATTTAAAACAACAAGACACTAAATTTGTCGATGTCTATAAAATCGTACCGGGCTTAAAAGGCAATGAAATTAAGAGTTTGTGGCACAAGGCAAAAATTGCGCATGAAATGAATCCGTATTTCTCAGAACTTGCAGCCTATAAAATGGATAATAGTTCCACTGTGACAGCAACACGGCATAATATTTTACATGGTTCTGAACTCAATCATTTTAATCAAGGACGTTGTTTTGTCTTGTTTATTTGGTTGTTTGGTGCAGTGAGTTTTATGGGAAATGTGAGGTCTTAAGCAGCTTCACCTAAATTTCACATTTCTCTCATATAAATCACAATTCATTGCGGCACAATAAGACCAAGTTCAAAAAGGATCATAAAAATGAGATCTTGGTCATTATTATTTTCGGCGCTTTGCGCCAGTATCGTGTCTGTGCTCAGTCTGGTTCTTCCATTTTGTTTGTTTTTAAACCTTTACCATGGTGATTTGTTCGTAGCAGCTTCAGAACGTAGTGCACAACGGGGCATAGAGGTCATGCTCTTTCTCACTCCTTTTTTAATGATCATGGCATTTGTTGGTTTTTGGCTGATATTTAGGTTCTTAAAAATTCCGCATAAAATATTTGAAATACAACGATTTTTCAAAATCATGCGATATTTTACGCCTATTTGGCTGGGGTTGATTTTCTTGTTCCAGTTTCTTGATGGCAGAATGGCTGAAATCATGGAAAGCCTGATTTTTGCGATCATCAGTCTGAGTATTTTTGCTGTACCCTTGTTGATTGGTATTTGGAGTGGAAATTATATCTATTTGAAAATATTAAATAAAAAATGGAAGTTTAAACCTGCTTTGCCATTGTTCCGAAAATATAAACGATTACAGTTTCCACCTTTATAAAAATTCAAAACAAACACGGCTTTATTTCAGCTACAGTATAAAATAATAAAAATATTCAAGGTGTTATCCATGTTGAAACTCATTGCAGAAGACTTTATTCAGGTGGATAAAATTGCTGAAGTCCTGCCTTTATATGCCGAACTGATTGAAAAAACCAAACAGGAACAAGGTTGTATCGCCTATGATCTTTATCATGATTTAAAAAATAAAGGGCATTTTGTTTTTATTGAAGAATGGCTTGACCGTGCTGCATTGGATGCACATGTACAATCTGAACATTTTCAACGCTTAGTCCCTCTAATTGATGCACATAAAAGACAAGAGGGTGTATTTACCCATATGCAAAAGTATGATGAGTTATTTTCAACACCATAATGTTTAGCATTCATTTTCAATCATCTGTTTAATTTTGATGGCTTTTTCAAAATGATCTAATTTGTGGGTTTGAATCCACCATGTTGCAACTTGCATGAGTGTTTCAGGGTCATCATTTTTATTGGCAAAAAATGCATAAAACGACAGTCCGACCTTTTCACCTTTTTTGGCAATTTTTTCGTTGCAAATGGCAATCATCTTACGAGTCATTTCGGGTGTCATTAGATCTTCCATCATGATTGGATATAGAATTTGGCATCTTATCTTAAAACTGAAAAAGTTCAGCGCAATAAATGATTCGTCAATGATTTAAAAATAGATTATAAATAATAGAGTGGCAAAAAGTTCCATACGTAACATTACGTATGGTATTTATTGCAAATTGCTGTGTAATAATTCACCATCAAAAAAATCGGTGTATAACTAAATCATTGATAAGCTTAGTTGAGCTTAAAATTACGCCATACCCATACTTCAGAGGATCAAGACATGACAATTGAAAAAAAATTGGACGATTTAAAAGAAAAAGCATCTGAGTTAGGAGATGATCTCAAGTTGAAAGCAGATGAGGCAAAACTTGCAGGGGAAAAAGTGATTGATGATGTCAAGCATGAAGCAAAGGCAGCACAACTTGCAGGTGAGGAAAAACTAAATGAATTAAAACATGATCTTAAAGAAGAGCATGCAGAACAGTCAGACGCTGCACATTCACAATTAGATGAGGCTAAAGCCAAATGGAGTGATGCACAGCAGCAGGCACAGGAAAAAATAGAGCATTTGAAAACTGAAGCATCACATAAGTTCGAAGAGGCTAAACTCAAAGCCAATGAACTCAAGCAAGAAGCATCGGTTAAGTTTGATGAGCTTAAAGCACAAGCAACAACGAAATTTGATGAATTAAAAAAAGCGGCAACTGAAAAAATTAATTCATTCAAAAAAGATGATTCGGCAAAAGTGGATGAGCAAGATAAAGATCAACAAGTTTAACGTGAAATTTGCTGAAGCGATTTAAAAAATGCACTTTATTGAGATGGATGAAGTGCATTTTTAAAGACTAAGAATTTAATTTTTATTTATTTTTGTTGATTAAAATGAGATTAAAACCAACTAAATGACTAAGATTTATAAGTACATTCAAAAAGCTTGATACAACTTGACTTAACCTAAGCGTCATTTACAGATAGACTATAGGTGTTTTAGGTGCATTTTCACTTTTTGGAGCAAATATATGTCGTGGCTTTCTTCTTTAAAATCGGTTTTTTCTCCTGCACAAGAGGTGAAAGAGGAAGAAATCCAAAATGTGCTTCAAAATTATATTTTACCAAACTCAAAAAATGCCTTAAAAGATCGTATTACACAGGTCAATGTACAAGGGCGAGTTTTACAAATCACGATTAATACTTTTCCTGAAGAAGCTGAACATTTACAAAAAATTCATGATGATTTGGCTGATGCTTTGGAAAAATGTGGTATTCAAGAGTTGAATATGCATGTGATCCAACAAAAAATTCAACATGATCATAAACACGGTCATAGCTGCTCAAGTGATCAACATGGCAAAGAAGGTCATAGCTGTTCTTCTAAACCACAAACACAAACACAAACTCAGAATCAAAGCCAAAAGTTACCTCCTGTAGTCGATGCTTCAGCACCACAATCACAAGCTGAAACTGATCCAAATAATCCACCTATTCAAAAAGCTGCGCCCCAACAACGTGATGTGCCTAAACATCCACGGATTCAAAATGTCATCTTGGTCTCTTCAGGTAAAGGTGGTGTAGGTAAATCTACAACAACTGTAAATTTAGCTTTGGCTTTACAAAAATTAGGGCTAAAAGTCGGTGTGCTCGATGCGGACATCTATGGACCAAGTATTCCTACTATGCTTGGAAATTCGGGGCAAACCCCAATGATTGAAGCTGAAAATTTTGTCCCGCTTGAAGCTTATGGTATGGCAGTGCTGTCTATTGGGCATTTGATTGGCAAAGAAAATACACCTGTCGCTTGGCGTGGACCAAAAGCAACAGGCGCTTTAATGCAGCTCTTTAACCAAACATTATGGCCTGATTTAGATGTGCTGATGATTGATATGCCACCAGGGACAGGAGATATCCAATTAACGATGGCGCAGCGTATACCTGTGACAGGTGCAGTGATTGTAACAACACCGCAAAACGTCGCATTAATGGATGCGGTAAAAGGCATCGAGTTATTTAATAAAGCACAAATTCCAGTGATGGGTGTAGTCGAAAATATGTCTACACATATTTGCTCGAACTGTGGTCATGAAGAGCAAATTTTTGGTACAGGTGGCGGTGATCAACTTGCTGAACAATATGACATTCCACTGCTTGGGCGTTTACCTTTAAATGTACAAATTCGTGAAAATGTAGATGCAGGTAAGCCTTCTGTGGTGGCTGGAGATGATGCAGCGCCTCACTATATTGCGATAGCAGAAAAAATTGCCCAATCGCTCAATAAAGTTGAAAAAGACCCACAAAGAATTTTCTGATAGTGTCATCCTACGCCTTGCTTTTTGGCATGGCGTAGGAAAATGATGACTTGGGGAGTCAGACGATGAAAAATTTAAATTTACTCAATAATAAAGTATTTATGAGCCTTGCCAATACAGCGAATGGTGATGTAAATGGTGCAACACGTTTTTATTACACACAAAAAGGCAAAGTCATTACTGCAAAATACGAGGGTGGTGTGGTACAGATTGGCTCAATTATCGGGCAAATGCTGTCTGATGATCACTTTGAAATTTGTTATCAACATTTAACAGTTACTGGCGAATTACGTACAGGACAATGCAAAACTAAAATTGAATTACTAGAAAATGATGTCATCAAACTGGTTGAAAATTGGCAATGGTTAAATGGTGATTTATCAACAGGATATTCTGAATTGATTGAAGTGGTCTTAAATTAAAAGTCCGTTTAACTTAAATGCCGATTTTGCCATTTGCGCACGACACTCCAACGCCAATAAATACGTGTGCCTAGAAAAAATAAAATCGCAAACAATAAAGCTTCAAAAAATAAACCTGTGGCTAAAATTTTAGCTAAACTAAAATCAATATGCCCATGACCAAAGTTTTGAATCCAATGAATAATTTGATGAAATACACCTAAGAGCATATCTTGATTGATCATTTGCACCTGATAAATTTTTGCACCAATCCAAAAAGCAAAAATAAGAATAGGAACAATCGTGAATGGGTTCATAATCCATGCCAAAAGTAAGGCAATAGGTAAATTCGCCTCAAAAATTAAGACTGTTAATACAATCAAAGCACTATGTAAGGGGATTGGTAAAATACCCCAAAATGTACCAATAAACATCGCATTGGAAATAGAGCGACGATTCACATACCAAAGCTGTGGATTTAGTGTGTGTTGACCAAAAATTTTCATAATTTTCAGATGATTGACTTTTTCGGGAGAAGGAAGCCATGATTTGAAAAAATGTTTTGCCATAATCATTGAACGTAAATCATAAGGGGTTATTGTGCATGATTGTTTATAAAAACAACAGGAAAATGATATTTTGTTAAAAAAGATGAAGAGACAATACCAAGCTCAACTGAAAAATGGCTTAAAAGCGCACAATGTTGAGTATATTTGAATAAATAATATTCAAAAATAAATGCTTATCTAAATTATTGCAATAAAATGACTTAAAAGTAATAAATTGTAAATGGTTTTTATTTTGTTGATATTTAATGTTATTTTTATTATTTATATAGATTTTATATCTCTACTTACAATTATTTTTTTGATAAGTCTGAGTAACTGATTTAATCTGCGCTCAATCATTTGATGAGGTCATTTAATGATTTCATGGTTTTTTATTGGTCTTGTGACCACAATTTTATTGACTCCTGGTCCAACCAATACTTTATTGGCTTCTTCAGGTATACAGGTGGGTATCCGAAAATCTCTAGGACTCATTCCTGCCGAAGCACTTGGTTATTTTATCGCAATTACTGTTTGGGGAACGTTGATTGGTGGTTTGTCTAAACAATTTCCAATGATTCCTGTGATATTAAAACTATTTAGCGCTGCTTTTATTATTTATTTGGCATTTCAGTTGTGGCATAAAGCACAGCCAAATCCTGACTATAACCAAGCTACGATACGTCCAAGATCGTTATTTTGTGCAACTTTACTCAATCCTAAAGCTTTACTTTTTGCTTCAGCAATTTTTCCGACTCATGTTTGGCATAATACGTCTGCTTATGTAACACATATGCTCACTTTTTTAATTTTGATTATTCCTATTGCATTTTTTTGGATATTTTTGGGTAAAAAGCTGACATCAAATAAAATCTCTTGGTTAAATCCGTTTAATATGCAACGTACAGCTTCTTTAATTTTAGTCGGTTTTTCCGTTCCTATTTGTTATTCTGCATTACTGAGCTTTTAGTTCATGATGCAATAAAGTAAAAACGAGTTTTAAACCCTGTGACATTTCAATCAAAGCTATTTTCAGTTAAAGTAGGCACAGTTTTGAGTTAAGCATTTTTGGAAAAATACATGGCAATTAAGTCTGATCGTTGGATTCGTGAAATGAGCGAAAAACACGGTATGATCGAACCGTATGCTGAGAACCAAGTTCGTTATGACGAAAATGGGGAAAAGTTGATTTCATATGGTGTATCAAGCTACGGTTATGATGTTCGTTGCGCACGTGAATTTAAAGTATTTACCAATGTGCATTCTGCAATTGTAGACCCAAAAAATTTCGATGATAAAAGCTTTATCGATATTGAGTCTGATGTTTGTATTATTCCACCTAACTCCTTTGCTTTAGCGCGTACAGTAGAATATTTCCGTATTCCACGTAATGTTTTGACGGTTTGCTTAGGAAAATCGACCTATGCACGTTGTGGCATTATTGTGAATGTCACACCATTAGAACCTGAATGGGAAGGTCATGTGACCTTGGAATTTTCAAATACGACAAACTTGCCTGCACGTATTTATGCAGGTGAAGGTGTTGCGCAAATGTTATTTTTTGAATCTGATGAAGTGTGTGAAACATCTTATAAAGATCGTGGTGGTAAATATCAAGGTCAAACAGGTGTGACTTTGCCTAAGGCATAAACTCCTTTAAATTTGATTTAGAGCTTAAAAGCAAGTGTTAATCACTTGCTTTTTTTGTTGCTAAAAATAATGTGAGATATTTCTCTTTATTTTAACTTTAAATGTTATATTTTTTATTATTGTTAATATTGTTTTAATCCTTTGTTTAGGTTTATTTAAGATAATGTTTTTTATCTGAAAATGTTATCAAATTTCAATTTTTTTGATTATCTTGTCGCTGAAAATGTAAATATTTCCCTATTTTATTGGGGTAATTTTCCTGTTTTTGTATCAGTATTTTTAGTGTAGAAATAAAATTTAAACCGACTAAGGATAGAGGCGTGAAGTTTCAATTAAAATATTTAGCAATGTTGTGCGCATTAAGTGGTCTAGGGAATGGAGTTTCTCATGCAGCACCATTACAACCGTTGACTGATGAGCAGTTATCAGCAACGACAGGTCAGGCTTTGATGAGTTTGAGTTATGTTTCACCAACAGATGTAAGGAATTTAGAGACAGGTCGCAAAGGTGATACCACAATAGGTTTTTATAAACTCAGTATGGAAGCCAACTTAGAACTAAACTTAAATATTAATAAACTACAACTTGGCTGTGGTGGAAATAATAGTGCAATAGCAGGTAAGGGTGGGCTGTGTGATATTGATATTGATAATATCAGTTTAAGTGGCTTAGGTAATGCCGCAACATCCAATACAAACAGTGAAAGTGATCGTGCAGCAAGAGCGGGTTCTAGTGCAGTTTTATCAAATCCATTTATGGAGTTTGCGATCAAAAATCCAGATAAAGCCTCACAGCGAGAACTAGTCGGAGTTCGATTAAGTGCCGAAAAGGCATTAGGCTTAATTTCTTTTGGTAAGGAAAACTTAAAAGATAATAATAACAATGGGATACCAAATGGTATCAATAGCTTAAGTGGTTATATGGAAATTGCACCACAAAAAGGTTCAGCAACCATTAATCCTATTACAATCAGCCAAAATGGCACAATGAATCCCACAGACGTTGCTTTGAAAGGTAAGGCTTGTGATACGCTGCTTATTATTGGCGGATGTGGCTTGCTCAGACCTAATTATGTGACCACAAGTTATGATATTACTTTAACCCCTCAGTCTGTTGCGACTTTAGATTTGCCTCAGCAAGTCATTACAGGGAAAAGAATTAATTCAGCGACGTTGAATGCTAGTACAACAGTGAATAATATTCTTTTATCAGGTAATTTAGCAGCAGATACTGATTTACTGGGGATAAAAATCTCAGGTAAGACCTCAGGTGTGCTTAATAATCTAAAGGTAAATGCGATTATTGATGAAAATTTAGGTCTATTTCATAAAGCAAGTTTAAATGGAACTTCTGCATCATTATCTTTACAGTCTAAAGATATTCAGTGGACAGGTGCAAAGTCAGTTGCTCAAAAAGGTTGGTGGCTTGAGTTTTCAAACCCAATTGATATTGGGGATATTACTCCAAATAAAAATGTAGATATTGCTATGCCTACCATTAAAGATGCTTTAGCTGAGGTGAATAAATATTTAGGTGCAAACTATGTACAATGTGGCACACTAGCAACAAGTTGTTTATTAGGTAATATTCCGTTAGGAACTGCAAATTTACCCAATAACGCTAATCCTGTTAATATGGATATGACAAATCTATCCTTAAAAAATCAGGACTTCACACCTAACTGTTATGGAACTTTAAAGTTCTGTTAAAGATACAGAACATTACAAATATTTTTAGCTGAGTTTTAAACTAACCAATTGAAATAATTGAGTTAAAAAACAGAATACTCCACATTCATCGGAAAAATAAGTCTACGGGCTTATTTTTTTTGCATTTGCTAAAATTTTAAGCATAATAGAAAATGAGAAAAGGTTGGCAAAATTGGATTATTGCCGTAGTTGAACAAAATTAGTGGTCATTTGTTCAAAAAAGAGTGTTTAGAAAAATAAAATATGGTGCGGAGCATCGTATAAATTAGGAAGGTCAAGATGACTCAGTTTAGTTATACGGTAAAGTTGAAAAAGACGGTGCTGGCTTCACTGTTAGGACTTGGTTTGACACAGTCATGCTTTGCATTGGAAGCATTGACAGATGAGAGCTTAAGCGAGTCTACAGGTGAAGGAATTGCATTTTTACCTCAAAATGTGAAAATGGTTTTCCAAGCAGCAAATGACGGTTTAGTCGATGCCAAAGCAGATTGGGCAAATCGTGATAAAGACACAGGGCTAATTCGTATAATCCCTGTAGGACCATTAACCACAGTAGCTGCAAATGCTGGTGCAAAAAAAGCAGATATTTTCTTATATGGTTTGGCACTTTCTAGAAATGATAATAATGTAACCACTCGTTTTAGTAATCTAGGTGTAGATTCTGGTACTGAAAGTAACCCTTGGGTGATGAGTGTTGAGACTCAATCTATTCCAAACTTTGCAGGTGTTTCTAAACCTTTAAGTTATTTACAATTAGAGGCTCCTTTAGCACAGGTTGGTCTTCAACCTGCAAATGATAAAACTATAAAATTAGGTTTATGGGGAGATGTGTTTGCTCGAGATCAGACACTTGCAAGCAACCCTATAAATCCTGCAACAGGTGCACCATCTCCAGTAACCAATCCGAATACAAATGCTGCCAATCCTTTAAAAGAAAAACTGCGTTTTCAAATGATTGCAAACGGTTTGTTATTAGAAGGCTCACAAATGCGTATCTTCCAAACCTTAGATGGTGCAACCACAGGTACAGGTGGATTGTCTGCAAGTTATAACAATACATTAGGTCTTGGATTGTTATTAAGGCTAAATACGCATCTTAATTCAGACGGGGGCGGTACTTGGGCAGATAAAGTTTTACGTATTAGTACGCGTGAAAAAACAGGAACAACCAAGGATTTAACAACACCTGCGATTGATGGTGGATTAGCTCCAGGTTTCGAAGATACAGAAGGGCTTTATATGTATAGCCCAAATATTAACTTAGTTTTAGGCAATATTTATCAACCTCTTATCATTGATACTCCAGACGGTAAAAACTTAACACTCGAAGTGACCCGTATTCCAAATCAAGCGAGTGTCTATAAAAATATTTATACAGACTATTCAGGAAGTGATACCAGTTATAAAGGTTCCACTTGTAATGTTCGTTCTTGTGGCGATGTTAGAACAATTGCAGGTACTTCATATCAAGGTACTAATGCAACGCATAGTAGTATCTCGATTGGTAAAGTTGGTTTTGATGCTGCAAATAAAAATCTTAGTATCACAGATAAATCAACGAGTGCAACAGGGGTTTTAATGCGAGGACCAAGTGGCGATGTTAACTTAGGTTCGGCTGCAATAGATGGTTTATTGATTCAGCATTTTAAAATCACGACGACAGGTTTATAGGAGCTTTATATGAAATTAATATTAGGTTCTTTATTGCTTTTAGCAACATCGGTTCAAGCTGGTCTAGTGGGTTTGGATAATGAGCAGTTGGGTGAGGTCAATGGGCAAGGCGGGGCTGATTTAAGCTGGACATTGTCTTTGAACCATAAGGCTGTTTCAGGTACAGCACTATCTCGAGAATATGAATGTAGCAATAATCTTTATTGTCGTTTAGCAATTTCACCCAATAACCGTAAAGATGCTGCTGGTAATATGTACTGGTTGGTATTTAAACAATTACAAGGCACATTACAGTTGGATAAATTTCAACTAGATGGTGTTCCTGTGAGTGTTGGTGCACCTTCTGCACCAGTCAATCGAACTGCTTTACAGCTTACATTTGGTATTGGTAAAGATAGTGCAGGTGCTGAGACTTATTTTCAACCGCTCAAAATTCGTAACTTTGGTTATGCTGCATTACAAATTGAAAAAGATGCAGATGGCGGTACAAACTCAGCAACAAAAGGGTATTTAAATAATAGTATATATCCAACTACGATAGCATCGGTTTATGACCGTGGTCAGGAAACGGGCTTTACGGGATTAAATATGCATGGAAATCTTGCGCTTGCAGGAACATTAAAAGTTTTTGGATGTAGTGGTAATACATCAGGTGCATCACGTTGTTAAAAACTGTCTTATAGTTTTAAGATGGACAATAATCACAGGTAGGAATAAGTGATGAGAAAAAAAATAATACAGTTAAATCTATTAACTTTGAGTATTTTATATGCTCAGCATGGTTTTGCTTTACAGGAACTAGAAGATAGCTCTTTAAGTCAGATCTCAGGTCAAGATGGGATCAGTTTGCAAATAGATGCAACCAAAGTGCAAATTGGTCAGGTCAATTGGAAAGATAGCACTCAAACTTCAGCAGGCGCAAATAGTGTCCTTAATGTCAATATGAGTAATATTGAAACCACACCTTATAAGTCTGATGGACTTAAGGCAGCATTTACAGCAGACGTTGGTGGAAAACCAGGTGCTAGTGCTGCTGCATCCAATGGATTGCGTTTAAATGCGGTATTTGGTCCAGCAAGCATGAATATCAAGAGTTTAGCTGTTTGTCCTAATGGTGCAGGCATTACTGCCAACTGTAGTGGTGCAAATAGTCAATCTTTGGGTGGACTAACTTTTCAAAACCGTAAAGACTTAACATTTTCACTTGAAACTCAAAGTGGTCTATTTAATGGTGGAAGTTTAGCAAGTTTAGGTTTTGGTCTTAAAAATGCTAACCTTTTTTATACCCTAGATACAGGTTCATCATTTAACCAACTTATTTTAAAAGACTTTAACTTTAACTTTGCAGGAAATGGTTATTTATATTTAGACCCAGCAGATGGTTTAGTATTATCAACAAATAAAAAAGGAGAAACTTCTAGTGCGAACACTGTAGTGCTAGGTGATGTGGATGATCCTGATTTTAATGGGAAAAAACAACCTGGTCTAAATGTCGACTTACGCTATAAAACCAATGTGGGTTCAGATTATAAGGCATATCAAGCGACTGGTAAGGATACAGATATTTTAAGTTTTGGTCGAATAGGGGCTTCTGGTACGCTTAAAAATGCGTATATCAAAGTCAATGGTGATACCCCAGCTTTAGGTGCTTCGACAACAAATATTGGTACTGCTGCAACAGGTACTGGTAACTTAGCTGGTAGCGGTGGTTTGCATATGCAAATGAAAGCTGACTTTGCGAAAGATACAGCAAATGCGGCGGATCAAAAAACTTATTTTGATTTAGGCTTATCTGGGAAAAATGCTTATGTACTGCGCTATGGAAACTTAACACCTTTACAAATACGTAAAGATACAGGGATTGGCTCAACAGCATTAAATAATGAT
Source organism: Acinetobacter sp. R933-2 (assembly GCF_030325485.1). Lineage (NCBI taxonomy): Bacteria > Pseudomonadati > Pseudomonadota > Gammaproteobacteria > Moraxellales > Moraxellaceae > Acinetobacter > Acinetobacter sp. R933-2. The sequence goes on along the minus strand of NZ_JACAIJ010000002.1, from coordinate 194,338 downwards.
TTGGCTTTTATTGATTTTGGTCATGTTTATATAAATGCAGCGCAAACGAATACTGTGAATATGCCAGTAAGTGCATTATTAAATAGAATCTATAGCGGTAGTTTTACACCAACAACTTTAAAAACAGCTTTGCATTATAATACAACAGGTCTTACCAACCCGAATGCCTTGATTGCAACGGTAAGAGGAATGAGTTTTCAGGCAGTTGCAAGGCAAGGGCGTTTTGTTGCGGATAATAGTGTAACTGCACCTGTAACCAATACTGATAATTCTTGGGGTTTAGGTTTACCTATCTATAATTTAAATGCCAATCTTGGACTCTATGGTATTAAAGATACAGCGAATACCAAGCAAAGTCTTGGTTTTGGTCTTTCAATGAGTACCGAAGGTCGTAATTCAACAGGTGCATATACGACTTCCATCATGTTGATTGATGGAGCAAAAAACCCATTTAATGCAAATGAGACCGTAAACTATTATGCAGGTCTAAGAAATATTAACTTATTGGCTGATTTAACGGGTACTTTAAGTTTTGAAAATAATGGTCTTAGCCTAAGTTTACCTAAAATAGTGGCTGCGCTTGATACAGAGCTTGCTATTGGTCAGTTACCTGGTTCTTTGATTGTAACTGATGCATGTAAAACAGCGACAACAGTAGCAAGTAATTGTTTTGTGCCAAGTAATAATTTTACTCAAACTGCTGATGTATTGTTTGGGATTTCTGCACGTATTGATGGTACTGCAACATTAACAGTGACTCCAAGTTCGGGAGACGGTTTAGGAATCAATGGTAATATAGTATTGTATGGTGGGAGTTCTGGTTCAGTTCCTCGTAACTATCTAAGAATTAGTGATAAATCTGGCAGTACTGAAAATGACTCTCCATCACAGTTAGGTATAGATAACTTATCTGGACAATTAACTTTAGACAGTAAAATTGGAATGGATGCAACAACAACATCTTTTACAAATAACTTAAGAGTAAATAGTAGTAATAGTCCAGCTTATGTTCTAAAAGCAGATGTAAATTTATATCCAAAAGTGTCGGGTACACCAACTGCCCCAGCAGTATTACCTACTGCACAAACGTTAGGGCAGATGGTGATGACAGGTGGTAACATTCGTAGCACATTTGGTATTACACCACGCTAATTTTATTCAAAAAATATTTAAAGCGCCATTTTGGCGCTTTTTTATTGTTAAGTTTTATTAAGTATTTATTGATTGCTTTTTGACTTATTTTTAATTAAGTTTTTGAATTTTATATTTATTATTATTTTTTTAATATGGCTTAAATGTGTTAAAATATGTACTATATCTCGTGATTATGAAATAAATTAATTAAATTAATACAAAAATGGGGATGGGGATGGGGATGAAGTATTTATATTTTTTTGTATTATGGCTCATAAGTTCCTGTATTTATGCAGATACAGAGAATCAAGTTATCACAGAAGCAAAATTGCAGGATCATAATTTTGCACAGATGAGTTCACTTGTTGCAATGACTGATGATGAGTTATCTGAAACACAAGGTCAGGCGTTATATTCTTTAAATCGACAGGATCAGGGAGGATTATCCTTTTATACTTTAAGTATGGAGGCAAATATTGGCTTGAATGCGAATATTAAAAACCTACAACTTGGTTGTGGAGGGGTGAATAGTAGTAGTAAGGCTGGATGTGACATTGATATTCAAAATGTTTCATTTGGATGTATTGCGAACGCTTCTGGAACATGTATTACCATACCAAAAAGTGACTCACGTCAACCAGATGGGGCAGTACAAGAAGTTCAAGCAGGTGATAAAGCTCAAGGTCAAATGAAGGATTTTAATTTAACCAATCCTTTTTACCAATTTGCGATCAAAAATGCTGATTCAGCTTCTACACGTGAAGTGGTTGGGGTTCGTATTGGTGCAGCAGAAGTTGAAGGTCCAATGAGCTTTGGTGCATTGACAAGTTTTAGTGGTTATTTAACAGGTTTTGCAGATCTGGAAATGCAAGGGCAAGGTAACTTAGCAGGAAATTTACCAAATAATTTAGAGGATGTTGCTGTAACTTGTAAAGCACCAACTTTATGTGCTAATGCTAGTGGGCAAAGTGCATATCAGGGTATGGCAGATTATCGTTATTTAGGTTTAGATAATGCCACAGAATGTATTCTTATAGTGGCTTGTGCTGAATTTCGACAGCTTACAATTAAGTTTTCTGGTGTAAAAAGAACAAATCTTCCTGTTGTTGTTTCAGGTAATCGCCAATCACAAGCATTTGTATTAAATGCGAACTTAGGTATGGGAACAGGGGGAGTTGTTAAGTCCATTACGGACTCAATGCAAATAGAAAGAACAACAAATGTTTTTGGTTCAACTTTATTGAATATCGTATTGGGACTGATTAAAACTAGTGCTGGTAATAAAATTACGAATCAACTCGCAGATGGTTTGGGGACAACTGTTGCAAGTTTAAATAATAATAGCTATCAACTTCCATATAATTTAAGCAATGTGCATCAATTGGATGTTAAATCTAATGTATTTGGTTTGTCTTTACAGAAGCAAAGTATTCAATATCCTGGCTATGTTGCACCTGTCAGTACAGGGTGGGCAATGTATATTCCTGAAGGTTTTAAATTAAATATCTCAGATAGAACAACTACTTTTGTACAAAATATTGTCAATAGTAATGATGCTAGAAATGGTAATGCAGTGATGTTACAAGCTCCTTATCGTAACTGTTATGGTTCACTAACATTCTGCTGATTGTTATGTTGTTAACTTTTAAGCGCCATTTTTGGCGCTTTTTTTGTAATTCATCTGAAATAATAATAATTTCTGTTTAGTTTTTTTAATAAATGATATGATTTTTGTATTAAAAATAATCAATTGTCTATGTGTTTAGGCAAAAATAAAAAAATATATAGGGATAGGTGATCACATGAAAGGTTTACCCATATTACTTTTTTCAGCATTTACATCATTTGCTTATGCAACTGTGGATGACGTTGATAATGCCCATCTAGAAGCTCTACCAAGTATAAGTACGACCATTGAAAAAGAAAATCACATGGTGTCTTTGAATGATGAGGAATTGTCAGCAGTACAAGGACAGGCTTTGATGAACCTAACTAGAACGAATGATACAAGCCAAGGACTTAATTTTTATCGTTTAGGAATGGAGGCTGAAATTGAGCTAAATGCTAATATTAAAAAGTTACAATTAGGATGTGGTGGTATAAATGGTGCAGGGAACTGTGATATTGATATTGATAATTTAGCATTAACAGGGGTCAACCCAGTCAATGGTGAATATGCAGCAAGTGACGCTAAGCTTACCAATCCTTTTATCGAGTTTGCTGTAAAAAATGCAGATAATAGTGCAACTCGAGAAATAGTGGGATTTCGTTTTGGATCATTAGAAGCATTAGGTAAACTTTCATTAGGAACAAATAATAATACCTCAACTCCTAATGATGATACTGGTATTAATTCGATATCAGGGGATTTAAATTTAAATTTAGTAGGTGCTTATATTTCAGATATTCGTGTATGTGTTGGTCTGTTGACTTGTATATTAAATATTCCTACAAATGCTCTTGTGGATGATACTGTAGTTCCCTTAGTTTTAAATAGGGCATCGGTAGTAAATGATATTGGTCCATTGGTTGCTAATGCAAGTTTAGGGATTACTTTAAAATTAGACAATGTGCATTTGGTGAACCAAAGTGTAAAAGCAATTCATGAGATTATATTACAAAATTCTAATGGGACGGGTGGAACAAAAGACTTTTATCTAAGTTTACAAAAGCAAAGTGTTAAATGGCCTTCAGTTGCATCTCCTGGAACATTTCGTAGTGTAGCAGCACAAAGAGGTTGGTGGTTATCTCTTCCTGATGTGACGATCAAGAATCCAGTAATTACGCAGAGAATCGAACTTTCTGTTTTAACTGCGGGTGTTGGATTGTTTGGGGGGAGAGTTGATATTCAAGGAATAGATTTAGGACAAAAACCTGCGAAAAACTGTTATGGTACATTAACATTCTGCTAAAAATTGGCATAAAAAATCCCGCACTCAGCGGGATTTTTTATATTTCCATTTAAAGATTATTTAGCGATTTTTGCTAATAATTCTTCTTTAGAAATATTTACAGATTCGCTATCACGGCGACCTTTATATTCAAAAGTACCAGCATCTAAGCCTTTTTCACCAATTACGATGCGATGTGGAATACCTGTCAACTCTAAGTCAGAGAATTTCACACCAGGACGTTCATTACGGTCATCAAGCAGTACATCGTAACCCGCAGCTTGTAACTCTGTATAAAGTGCTTCTGCCGCTTCTAGGGTGCGAGGAGATTTGTGTGCATTCATTGGAACAATGGCAATTTCAAAAGGTGCAATTGCTGTTGGCCAAATAATACCTTTTTCATCAAAGTTTTGTTCAATAGAAGAGGCAACAACACGAGTTACACCAATACCATAACAACCCATTGTGACAACTAAAGGTTTGCCATCTTCACCTAGGACTTTACAACCCAGTGCTTCAGAGTATTTTTGCCCAAGTTGGAAAATATGCCCAACTTCGATACCACGTTTAATTTGTAAAGTACCCTGACCATCTGGAGATGGATCACCTTCTACAACATTGCGTAGATCATAAACTTCAGTAAATTGTGCATCACGTTCCCAGTTCAAACCAGTTGCATGTTGGTCTATTGCATTTGCACCTGCAACAAAGTCAGATAATACAGAAGCAGCACGGTCAACAATAACCGTTAAACCTTTTTCAACTAAGCCCTGTGGACCACAGAAACCAGCAGTTAAGCCATATTCTGCAAGCTGTGCTTCTGTTGCAAATGCTAGTGGAGATGCAATAAGTGGATGTTTTTCTGCTTTGATTTCATTAAGTTCATGATCGCCACGTAAGAATAAAGCAATAACAGGTGTTTTACCTTGTTCATCTGCAATACCTTGAACCAATAATGCTTTTACAGAATGGGCTGGATCAGTATTTAAAAATGCAGAAACATCAGCAATTGTTTTTTGATTTGGAGTTTCAACAATGCTTAATTCTTGTGTTGGAGCAGCGCGTTCACCCACTAAAACAGCTTCAGCCATTTCTACGTTTGCAGCATAGTCTGAGGCAGTTGAAAATGCGATATCATCTTCACCACTAGAAGCAAGTACATGGAACTCATGAGAACCTGAACCGCCAATAGAACCTGTATCTGCTTGAACAGGGCGGAAATCTAAACCTAAACGTGTGAAAATACGACAATAAGTGTCATACATAACATCATAGGTTTCTTGTAGTGATGCTTGGTTTACATGGAAAGAATAAGCATCTTTCATAATAAACTCACGAGAGCGCATTACACCAAAACGAGGGCGAATTTCATCACGGAATTTTGTTTGAATTTGATAAAAATTCATTGGAAGCTGTTTATAACTTTTTAGCTCATTACGTGCTAAATCAGTAATGACTTCTTCATGTGTTGGACCAAGCACAAAATCATTGGTGTGACGATCTTTAAAACGTAAAAGTTCAGGACCATATTGCACATAACGTCCTGACTCTTCCCAAAGAGATGCAGGCTGTGTTACGGGCATGAGTGTTTCCAATGAGCCAGCACGATTCATTTCTTCACGAATGATGGCTTCAACTTTATTTAACACACGTACACCCATTGGCAACCAAGTGTATAACCCTGAAGCCAATTTACGAATCATCCCAGCACGTAACATGAGCTGATGAGAAATCACCTCAGCATCGTTTGGGGTTTCTCTTAACGTTGCAAATAAAAAGCGACTCGCGCGCATGGAAACTGTCCTAAAAATTTAAGCATTAAAGAGGAGATTATACGATAAAAAAAACAAGGCAACATTTGATAATGTACTTTTGAGGGAAATTATTATTGAAGATGTTTAATTTGAAAGAATATCGTGCTGATGTGGGGCGTGGAATTAAATAAATGCACAAAACAAGATTTAGAATTGTGCTGGGTATGATTGTATTTAAAATTATTCTAGGGATTGTAAACGATGAATAATATCATCATAAAAAGCTTGGGTTTTACGATAGCTATTTTGTAAGTTTGTAATATTATTCTTGGTTTGGTTGATATTTTCACTATTATATTGGATCGCTTGCTTAAGCTCGATGGGCACAGTTGTCCCTTTACGGAAATGTTCAATTTCTTGTCGTTTTAATATAATTCGGTCATTTTGTAAAAGCTTCAGTCGTGCTTGTTGCGTTGAAATTTGTTTTTTGATACTTGCAAGATGTTCATTTTTCTTATTGGTCGCAACAGTGCTATTACTATAAGCTCGTTTTAGTCGTGCATTTTGTTCATAGCGTTGTGCTTGCTGGGCGCGAGCACCTGCTTGTTGTAGGTCTTTTTCAACATTATAGGGATGAGCCCGTCGAATCACTTGCATATTAATATCAAGTGCTTCATAGCCATGACGAATATGAGCAGGTGTAATGGAGCTACTGATATTTGCAACACCTTGATCATAATAACGGTACCATACTGCTTTAGGCTGTGTCTCAGCCGCAAAACTATGCGACAGTAATATGATATTTAAAACCCCAAAAAATAATGCTAAAAAGCTTTTTTTGAAAGATTTTTTATAGAGCATATATTTAGAAATTAGTTGTTGCATCCCTTTTTTCCCCAAATAAAGCGACAACATCACTCAATAATTTTTTTAATAGCTTAATTGAATCGTATATAAATCTAATGATGCATTCTAAGAATATATAAGTTCTCTAATCAACTGTAAATTAGCATTTACTCGGCTTTTATCACTGTTTTTCGGCATATTCCTAAGTTTCTTTAAATCTTCATTGATAAAGAGAGCAAATGTATGTTAAATAAGGCTGATAAATTTCAAAAAATAAATGTATTCAGAACTTCATACCTCTGAATTTATGGGGAAGGGCATTAAATGGAAGAGAAATTCCAAAATTTAAAAGTCATGGTCATTGATGATTCTAAAACAATTCGTCGAACGGCTGAAACGCTTTTGCAACGTGAAGGTTGTGAGGTGATTACTGCTGTTGATGGCTTTGAGGCGTTATCAAAAATTGCTGAAGCAAATCCAGATATTGTATTTGTTGATATTATGATGCCACGTTTAGACGGTTATCAAACGTGTGCACTGATTAAAAACTCTCAAAATTATCAAAATATCCCTGTAATTATGTTGTCAAGTAAAGATGGTTTGTTTGATCAAGCAAAAGGGAAGGTGGTTGGTTCTGACGAATATCTAACAAAACCATTTAGTAAAGATGAATTATTAAATGCTATTCGGAAGCATGTTTAAAACGAAATTCTGAATGGGAGTAAAAAATGGCACGAATTTTAATTGTTGATGATTCTCCTACAGAGATGTATCGCTTTAAAGAAATTTTAAGTAAACATGGCTATGAAGTTTTAGAAGCAAATAATGGTGCAGATGGTGTCACACTAGCACAAGCTGAACAGCCAGACTTAGTTTTAATGGATGTTGTTATGCCTGGCGTTAATGGTTTTCAGGCAACACGACAAATTGCACGTGGCGCAACAACCAAACATATTCCCATTGTAATTGTAAGTACCAAAGATCAGGACACCGATCGTGTTTGGGGAAAACGCCAAGGTGCTTGTGATTATTTAACCAAACCAATTGATGAGAATGTCTTAATCAATGTGATTAAACAATATCTCAATGTGGGATAATTATGGCAGCAAATGGATTTATCGAACTACTTCGGCTGTCAAAGCGTGGTAATCAAAACTATGCAGACAAAGAAAGTGAAGTAAATAGATGGTCGGGCATTGCATTTGAAATTATGGGGCAATATTTTGTTGCTCCATTAGGTGAAGTCACCGAAGTTATTTATCCACCTAAATGTACACCTGTTCCTAACGTACAAAATTGGGTGAAAGGGTTAGCTAATATTCGAGGGCGTTTACTGTCTGTTTCAGATCTAACATTTTTTATTTCTGGGCAACGAAGTCAGTTCTCACCAACACAAAAAGTTTTATGCATAAGCCATAATGACCATTATGTCGGGCTGGTTGTAGATCAAGTTTTAGGTATTCAACATTTTAATAAAAAAGGTTTTTTTTCAGAGAATAACAATTTAGAAAAAAATCTAAAAACATATTGTCAGGGATATTTTCAACAGCATAATCGTGCATGGAATATATTCTTGTTTAGTCAATTGTTGAATGATCCTAAGTACATGAATGCATCGGAAAAATTTAAATAAATGAGTTTCTACGCTCAATGACAGTTACGCGTTTCGGGGAGAAGCTGAATGGGCTTTAAGCTAAAAAAGAAAAATACATCTGAGAATACGCAGAAAGGTAGTCCAGTTGTAGTGTCAAAACTACAATCTAGACTTGATCACTTTTCAAAGCTATTCGGTGATAGTGAAAAATCCAAGCCGTATATTATTATTGCTTTTTTAACAATTGTATTGGCGCTTATTTGTTTGCTTGCATTGTTATATAATGTTCCACGAAACAATGATTTAACGCGTAGTGTTGGTGAGTTAAAGCTCTTATCACAAAAAATATCACGTCAGGCAACTGAGGCAACTGCTTCAGGTAAAGAAGATGCGATCAAAGAACTGGTTGCTTCACAAAAAAGATTTGATGAAAACCTAGAAATTGTTGAGGATATTCATCCAGCAAATAAAGAAATGCAAGTGGTCAGTCAGTTATGGGCTAAGGTATCTGATGATATTAATTTAATTGCTTCTGAACAGAAAGTAATTAACCACTTATATGATACAAATATTACAATGGAAGAAGCGATTCCTGGGATCCAAGCGGAATATAACCTCATGGTAAACCAAATGGCACGTGAAAATATGCCAGCTTCTCAGGTTGTTATTGCAAAAAACCAAGTATTCATTGCTGAACGTATTTTACGTTCTATTTCCTCAGTATTAAGTGGTTCTGAAAATGCACGTGCATCAGCAGATGACTTTAACGCGGATACAGAAACTTTTGGTGCTTATTTAGAAGCGCAGTTAAAAGGAAATTCGGAACTTGGTGTATTGCGTATTGAACAACCCTCTATGCGTGAATCATTAGAAAGTATTCAAGCGGACTATAATGATATTTTAAAATCTGCATCTAACTCAATTTTAAAAAATTCATCAAAAATTGTTAAAGTTCGTCAAGCATCTTCTAATATTTTTTCACAATCAGATCAGTTGTTAAAAGACCTCAATAATTTAAGTACCAGTTCATGGGCGAAAACAGTTATTCCAGGTATTTTTTTAGTTTTAGCCTTGGCTGGGTTCTTATTTTCAGTGATTAAATTGCTGAACTTGCGTAGTGTTTCAGATAAAGTTCGTGTAACACGTTTACAAGATGAATATGACCGTAACCAAAACGCAATTTTACGTTTACTTGATGAGATTGCAGATTTGGCAGATGGTGATTTGAGTTCGTATGCAACAGTATCTGAGGACTTTACAGGTGCAATTGCCGACTCGATTAACTTCGCAATCGACCAACTACGTGATCTTGTATCTCGAATTAATGAAACCTCACAAGAAGTTGCAAACTATACCCAAAATACTCAGACCATTACGAACCAGTTGGCTGAAGCTTCTGAGCATCAGGCTCAAGAGATTGCTGGTGCATCTACAGCGATTAATGAAATTGCTCAATCTATTGAACACGTATCTGCGAATGCCACTGAGTCTGCGGATGTAGCACAACGTTCTGTACAAATTGCTTCAAATGGTGCAGAAGTTGTAAATCGTTCAATTGAAGGGATGGACACGATTCGTGAGCAGATTCAAGAAACATCTAAGCGTATTAAACGATTAGGTGAGTCTTCTCAAGAGATTGGTAATATCGTCTCTCTAATTAATGATATTGCAGACCAAACAAACATTTTGGCTTTAAATGCGGCAATTCAAGCATCTATGGCAGGAGAGGCAGGTCGAGGTTTCGCAGTTGTAGCCGATGAGGTACAGCGTCTTGCTGAACGTTCAGCATCAGCAACGAAACAGATTGAAACTTTAGTAAAAACCATTCAAACAGATACAAATGAAGCCGTTATTTCCATGGAGCAAACGACTTCTGAGGTTGTACGTGGTGCTCACTTAGCAAAAGATGCGGGTGTTGCTTTGGACGAAATTCAAAGTGTATCAACAAGCTTAGCGAAATTAATTGAAAACATTTCAGATTCAGCAAAATTACAGTCAGCTTCAGCAGGTCATATTGCGAATACGATGAACGTTGTACAAGAGATTACATCTCAAACCACAACGGCAACATTTGATACGGCACGTTCGGTCTCTGAATTGGCAAATATGGCAGACTCTTTGCGTCAATCTGTATCTGACTTTAAATTACCAGAGCAATAAATCAGCTACTCAAGGAAGAATATTTATTTTAAATATTCTTCAGAGTGTTAAGTACACTTGGATCACTTAATTTTATTAAAATTAAGATGTTGATAGGTTTTAGTCCTGTAAAGGAACTAACATAGAAGCCTGAGCTATGAGAAAAATATTAAAAGATTTAGTGGAAAACATAAATCTTCCTGAAGATGAGTTTTTGGATCAGGATCCAGAAATTTTAGAAATTTTCGTGGAAGAGATTGAGGAAATCATTGAAAACTTGCAGCCTTTGCTGATTCAATGGTTACAAAACCCTTCAGATGCAGAGCTTTTGACAGTCATTCGTCGTAACTTTCATACTTTGAAAGGTTCAGGACGTATGGTCGGGGCAAAATCATCAGGAGAGCTGGCATGGACTGTTGAAGACACTTTAAATCGTGTCATTTCAAAAGCTGTGGTTCTGTCTGTACCTGTGCAGCATTATGTAAATGCTGTATTTAATGTTTATAAGTTTAAACTTTATGATGATTTTAAAAAGCCTCAACCGCATCGTATAGATTTCAGACCGCTTGTTTTGTTAGGACAGCAAATTCAGCAAAATATCAGCGTGGAGCCTGCGTTAGAAGAACTGTTGCTTCTGTCTGAACAATTGAAGAGTGCGTCATTTATTACAGGTTTAGAATACTCTACTGAGGTTGAGTCTGAAGCTGTTGAATCGCCTGATGAGGCTGTTACAAGTCTAAGTTTAGCTGAGGATTCTGTTGTTATAGAACAACCACAAGCTGCGCCAAAACAACCAGAAGTGAGTGTATCTACACCATCAACTTCACTTGAGAATCACAAGGAGGCGGTTGACGAAGCTGAGGATCGTCGATTTCTGGCCGAGACTATTGCAATCTTTATTGAAGAGTCTGAAGAACATCTGGAAGCAGTTGACACGTTCTTAAGCATAGAAAACCACACATCTGACCACTATAATCGTTTAATCCGCGCATTGCATACTTTGCGCGGTAGTTCCGCGATGGCACATGTTGATGATGTATTTCATGCAAGTAGTAAAGTTGAACAGTTGTTTAAAGTCTTGTTAAAAGATGATACTCAACACAGTACAAATGAAAATGCTTTATTGACACATTATACTGAGTTTGTTCGCGACTATTTACATACTTTAGGTCGTGAAAATAGTGGTGAGCAACAACAATTAATTTATCAAAAGTTTAATGATGCTTGGGATCGTTATGACTTCCAAACTGAATATTTTGAACACAATGATCATCAGCAAGACCTTGTTTCACAACTTGTTGAGTTGAATATTGAACACTTGCTTGATGCAGAGTTTGATTTTGATCAAAGAGCGAAGACAGAATATCCTCAGTATTTTGAAAGCCTAGTGCAAGAAGCAAGTGTGTTAATTGAACACACAGATAATCGTGCTGCACATGGTATTTATGAAATTAGCCTTGCTTTGAAAATGGCGTATGAGCAAGTTTTGGCACACCAAAATTTGCTAAATACAGATTATGTTTTTGAGCTTTTTAATCAAGCACATCAAGAATTTATTCATTTATTTGATGCCTTGGCTTCTGGTCAGCGTGTTGTACTAAATGAAAATAGTCAGCATATTTTAGAACAGCTACACGATTATGTAACGCAAGATTTGGAGTTGCTCACAGCGCCAAATGTTGATGCTATTGTAGAACCTAGAACAGAAAGTATTGAGCCTGTTTCAGGTTCGGCATTAGAGTTAAATACAAACCAAATTTTTGCCTTAATTTCCAAAGACCAACAATACCTGCAATCTGCTGAAAGTTTTCATGATTTTGATGAAGAAGTATTGGATATTTTCCTTGAGGAAGCGGACGAATTATTGGTTGGAATTGATCAAGATTTGGCTGCATGGTTTACAGATGCTCAAGATTTAACATCATTAAACAATCTAATGCGTTATTTGCATACCCTTAAAGGGGGAGCAAATATGGTTCAGGCGGAGCATATCGGTTTGATTGCCCATCACCTTGAATCGATTTATGAGCGAATTATTAAGCAGCAGATTCCTGTTGATAAAAGTTTGATGCAAACTATTCGTATGGTTCAGGATGATATTGCTGAACGTATACAACTTATTCGTGAAAAAGGCGTTGATTATCCAGCAGTTCATGTTTTAGAAATTTTAAATGCAATTGAAAAACAACAACCAATTGCAGCAGTGAGCATGGATGATTTTGATGACGCCACTTCAGAACAATTAGAATCAGAAAAAACAACGATAGCATCTGAGAGTTTGACCTCTGACAGTCAAACTAATCTAGAAAATGAAAAAGCGATACTTTCTGATGCTGAGCCTTTAATAGCTCAAGACTCAGTAGTCGAAGATGTTGTATATGCAGCATTTGTAGAAGAGGCAGAAGAGCTTTTAGTTCGTGCAAATGAAGCACTTGAACAATGGTTTGATGAGCGTAGTAACCGTAGTTTATTATTACAATTACAACGTATTGCCCATACCTTAAAAGGTGGGGCAAAAATGATTAATAATATACAAATTTCAGATATTGCATATGAACTAGAAAATACTTTTGAACGTTTTGGCTTATATAATTTTAACTCAAATGCTTATGATCATTTAATTTCTAAGGCATTAAGTTGGTTAAAAAATGCCATTCTATTGCAAAAGTATGATTTATTTGAATCAATCAAGTTAAGCCTTAAAAATATTCAGTATGTTGATGTTTCTGTGCAGTTACCTGAAAAAATCACGGGCGGTGATGTTTTTTGGGATAATCCAACTGTTGAATTTGTGCAAGGTGATGGCACAGAACCTCCTTCAATGTTGGGTGAATGGGGGCAGATTGAAAATACTGAAAATAGCAATGAGATGATTCGTATCTCGGCAGATCTCATTGAGAAAATGATTGATTTGTCTGGTGAAAATTCCATTAACCGTTCACGTATTGAAATGGACTTGGGGCAATTTGGTAATACTTTGCAGGAAATGGAACTTGCGATTCAGCGTTTGGCTGACCAGTTGCGTCGAATGGAAGGTGAGTTAGAGTCACAAATTATTGCAAAACATGGTGATTCAACAGCACGTTATGCAGATTTTGACCCTTTAGAGATGGATCAATATTCTTCTTTAAACCAACTGTCTAAATCTCTTGCAGAATCTGCATCGGATTTAATTGATTTTAAGACAACGTTATCTGAAAAAATTCGTGATACAGAAGGATTATTATTACAACAAGCGCGTATTCAAGCAGAAATCCAAGAAGGTTTAATGCGCACACGTCTTGTGCCATTTACGCGTTTATTGCCACGTTTACAACGTTTAGTTCGTCAAACGTCTTCGACTTTAAATCGTCCAACTGAGTTAATTGTTCACAATACAGAAGGCGAATTAGATCGAAATATTCTTGAAAAGTTAATGTCCCCATTGGAGCATATGCTACGTAATGCAATTGACCATGGAATTGAAGACATTGCAACACGTGAACAGTTTGCTAAACCGACTACGGGAAGGATTGAGTTAAATATTAGTCGTCAAGGTACAGATGTTCTGGTTGAATTTAAGGATGATGGTAAAGGGATTGATCCAAAGATTATCAGAACCAAAGCCCTGCAAAGTGGTCTAATTCAAGCGGATCAAAATCTGTCAGATGATGAAGTATTACAATATATTTTCCATCATGGCTTTAGTACTGCACAACAAGTCACACAAATTTCAGGTCGTGGCGTTGGCTTAGATGTTGTGCAAAGTGAAATTAAATCTTTAGGTGGTCAAGTTAGTGTTGCTTCAATCTTAGGGCAAGGTTCAGTATTTACGATACGTGTACCAACTACAGTAGCGGTAAGTGATGCGTTGATGGTAAAAGTTGGCGATCAGCAATTTGCAGTACCATTATCACAAATTGATCGTATCGTTCGTATTGCACCAAGCACATTGGAAGAATATTTCAATAGTAAGAAAGATCGTTTTGAAATAGATCAGCAATCTTATAACTTACGTTATCTGGCAGAGTTTGTTGCTCACCAACCAATGCCTCGTTTCTCAGGTATTGCGCATTCATTGCCTGTGCTTTTGATCAAAAATAATAGTGGTAAAAATACAGCATTATTGGTTGATCAATTAATTGGTTCACGATCACAAATTGTTGTAAAACCAATCGGTAAGCAATTTACTTCGATTGGTGCTGTTGCAGGTGCGACCATTTTAGGTGATGGTCAAGTTTGTTTGATTTTAGACGCACAAAATATTGCTCGTCAGACCTTAAGTCAAAAACGTCAAGTCACCAAAGATCAACGTGAGTTAACACGTAGTCGTGATCAACGTCATTTAGTGATGATTGTCGATGACTCTGTTACAGTTCGAAAAGTCACTTCTCGTTTGTTAGAGCGTCATAATTTTGATGTGATTACTGCAAAAGATGGTGTCGATGCTATTGAACAGTTGGAAAATGTTAAACCAGATTTGATGTTACTTGACATTGAAATGCCACGAATGGATGGCTTTGAGGTAACGAATTGGATTCGACATCATGAGATTCATCATGAATTACCAATTATCATGATTACCTCTAGAACAGGTGAAAAACATCGTGAACGAGCATTTAGCTTAGGTGTCACGAACTATATGGGTAAACCGTTCCAAGAAGCAGATTTATTGCAAAATATCCAAAATTTGTTGGTTGTACAATAAGGAGTTATGATGTCTAAAAATGGAAGTGGGTCTATTTTAGATCAAACTAACACACAGGAACTTCAGCACCTCATTACTGTGTCAACAGGTTTTATTGATGCATATATTATTGATTGCTATGGAAAAGCAGCAATGTTATTGCCTCAAAATATTGTTATTTCAGCACTTGATAGTCCAACACAAGTTAAAAGCGTAGAGTGGCATGAAACAAAGTTGCCAACTTTTCGAGTGAGTGATCCAAATACGACTTTAGGGGTCGCTTTAGTGATTGAAGGTGAAGTTGCAAGTGAGCGTTTCGCCTTATTATGTAATGAAATGCCTCGTTCAATTCGTTTACGTATTTCTGAAGTGATTGATGAGGAACAGCAATCTCTAGATGAAACAATTTTATATCTGGTGCGTGTTGGAGCACAGCAGTTCCATATTCCAAATCTCGTCAAAATTCAAAAACGATTAGGATTAACATCTTAAAAAAAAGGAATGCTTAAGCATTCCTTTTTTATGAATATCAATTTTTAAGTTAATAATTGCTCTAAAATTTGTTCATAAATGTCTGTTAATGGATCTAACTCATCAATATTGACATGTTCATTGATCTGATGGATGGTTTCATTTAATACACCGAGCTCTAGCACTTGTGCACCTGTTGGGGCAATAAAACGACCATCTGATGTGCCACCACTTGTTGAAAGCTCAGCATTTGTTCCAGTAACATTTTTAATGGCTTGGGTTGCTGCATTCACCAACTCACCAACAGGCGTTAAAAATGGCAAACCAGACAATGTCCATTGAGTTTCATAAACAACTTCATGACGATCTAGGATTTCAAACACACGTGTTTTTAGTTGTTCAGCCGTCACTTCAGTTGAGTAGCGAAAATTAAAGGTAACTGTCATTGTGCCAGGGACAACATTTGTTGCACCTGTACCTGCTTGAATATTTGAAATTTGGAAAGAGGTTGCAGGGAAATATTCATTGCCATTGTCCCACACTGTTTCACAAAGCTCTGCTAAGGCATTCGATGCGGTGTGAATAGGGTTGATTGCTAAATGTGGATAAGCAACATGCCCTTGTTTTCCTTTAACTGTTAGTACGCAGTTTAAAGAGCCACGACGCCCATTCTTAATGATATCACCAAGTGTTGAGGTACTTGAAGGTTCACCAACAAGACACCATGTCATTTTTTCATTACGAGCCTCAAGTGTTTCAACAACTTTTACTGTACCGTTAATAGAAGGACCTTCTTCATCTGAAGTAATTAAAAAGGCGATTGAGCCCTTATGATGAGGATGCTTTTTAATAAAGCGTTCAGAAGCAACCACCATTGCAGCCAGTGCTGTTTTCATATCCGCACTGCCACGACCATAGAGCTTACCTTCACGAATTTCAGGTAAAAATGGGTCAGATTCCCATGCATCTAAATGACCTGTAGGTACAACATCTGTATGACCTGCGAAGCAGAAAACAGGTGCTTCTGTACCACGACGTGCCCATAAATTATCGACATCATCAAATCTCATATTTTCAATATTAAAACCGATCGCAGATAAACGCTCAGCCATAATATTTTGACAGCTATGGTCAACTGGTGTCACAGAGGGTTGGCGTAGGAGTTCTAAACTGAGATTTAATGTTTCAGAGGCATTCATGGTGTCAAAACAACGTCATCAAAAAGAAAGGATATAATAGAGAAGATCGATTAAATTGAAAACAAAAAGCGCAATTGCTTTGATTAATTATAAAAATTTTATTTGAGGTATCATTTAAAAAGCCTTATCAATAGGATAAGGCTTTTGGTGTTTTTTGTGAAAATTACAGTTTATTTTCAACTTTTTCAGCAGAATTCGTTACAGCATTACCTGCTTTAGAAACATCTTGACCAGCCCCTTTAATGGTATTACAACCAGTAAGAACGAATGCCAATACAACAGAAGCAGCTAAAACTTTTTTCATCATCATCTCCAGTTAAAATTATTTTGATGCCTCATTAGCTTAAGGGAAATAAGAAGATTAAAACTATGATTGTTTGATGTACGCTTGGTTAAAATTCGTATTTTTTTTGCTTGAATTTTACACTTTTTGAACACGAATATCGGGTAGATGATGTTGACGATACATAAAAAATACGTGTTCATTTTCTTGTTTATATAGTCCACTTGTCCACCAATATGCAGTAGGTGAACTTTGTATTAAATCAGGGCAAATCCATTCATGCCTTTGAATACGATAAAATTTTTGATCTGGAATGTGATTTCCCCATAAGCCAAGCCGACGAGCGGGATTTACCCAATCATTCAATTGTTTTGGAAAGTGGAGTGCTGGATAGTAAAGTTGTCCTTTTAATACTGCATAGCGTTGTTGAATCTGATGGCTTTCTACTTGCTGGAACTGAAACTGTTTTGAAGTAAAATGCTGTAATTTTCTTAAAAGCGTATCTTGTCGATTAAGACCATACCAGTGCTTAAGTTGGAAGTCTGCCTCAGCTAAATAATATTTTAATGCCACTTCCCAGTGTTCAACTTTTTGAGTTTTTTGATTAAAAATTAAAAAATCAATTTCACCTAGCGTTTGTGAACCTTGAAAAATTTGAATGCTATGTCCTAATAATTGAAAGTGATGAAAAGCATGATCTTTGAGCCAAAACCACATTAAGTATTCAAACCGTAAACCTAGGCGTGTGCTTTTGAGTTGTTTAATAAAATCAATTAATTCAGTAGGATCTTGATCTAATTGTTGTAAACGACCTTCATATTGTTGATAGAGCTGTTGCCACATTGCAGAATCATGCAGTTGAAATGAATATTGGCAAGAGAGTTCAGTTGGGATTTGATGAACGATATTAGGACTTGCAATAGCAAAAGCTAATTGTCTCACGATTGGGGTGTTAAAGACCAACCAAGGTTCAAAGTAATTAGACATAAATAACGCCAAAACTTGCAAGCATGATAAGAAAGAAAATACAGAGTTAATTTTAAAACATATATACTAACCTAATTCATGCTTTTGAGTTGGCTTATGAGAGTCTTGTTTTGGCGTAGTCTAGTCATTATTTTTATTGTACTAGGGTTTATTGGTGCATTATTACCAGGCATGCCAACAACTGTTTTTCTTATTCTTGCATTGTGGGCAGCTTCGAAAGGATGGCCTCAAATGTATGAATGGTTACTGAATCATCCTAAATATGGGCAAAATTTAAGAGCATGGCAAGAAAATGGTACAGTGCCACGTAAAGCAAAATGGTTTGCGACTATGATGATGAGTTTTAGTGGAATACTCATGTTGTTTACCAATGCACCTTTAGCAGTCAAAATTTTTACCAATGGCACAATGTTGTGTGTTGCAATTTGGCTTTGGCGACGTCCAGAACCTAAAAAGGTTAAAATAAATACACATTAGTCTTTCTCTATTTTATGATGATATTTGAGAGGGTATGAAAATACTGACCATTTAATGAGTATTGGAACAGGTTAATTCCATCTAACATTTAAAAAATGAGAGATATTTGCATTAGATTTTTAAAATAAGTATGAAAAAGAAAATATAAAGTGAAAGTTTTTTATTGATAAATAGATAAATAATAAACAAAAAAGTATAAAAAACCTCAAAATGATCTATTTTTTAATCACTCAGACCTAAAAAGTTAAAATGATGGAGAAAAGCGTTTGACACGCTGTAAAGATTCTCTATAATGCACCTCACAAACGATGAAGTCGTTAGGGCGCTTAGCTCAGTTGGTAGAGCGTCTGCCTTACAAGCAGAATGTCGGCGGTTCGATCCCGTCAGCGCCCACCAAGCTTTAACGTTGAGAATATAAAGTGCAGCGGTAGTTCAGTTGGTTAGAATATCGGCCTGTCACGCCGAGGGTCGCGGGTTCGAGTCCCGTCCGCTGCG